>JAISAV010000166.1 GCA_031266545.1 Odoribacteraceae bacterium
ATGCGCCGGGCGGTTTAGCCCCGGCACGCGTTCGGGGCGTTATTCCCCTTGTTTCTCGTCAAACATGCCGGAGAGGAATGTCTTGTACTCCTCGTCCGTGATGTTCTTTGCCAGCGTCCCGGCCAGCGCTTTTAGCGTGGAGATCTGCCCGGGCGCTTTCTCCTTCAGGTAATTCAGCGCGAAGACGCCGACGTCCACTTGCTCGTCCGTCAGGTAGCGGAAACCTTTCTTGCAGGCTTTTATCATCTTGCCCGCGTCCCCGGCGACGTATCCCTTGAAAATCTCGATGCAGGTGGCGAGTTCGTTTTGATTCGCCAGCTTGAGGGGCGCCAGCTTGCGCTTCATCTGGTCAAGTTCCGCGGGAGAACTTTGCCCCGGGTCGAGGAAGAGCGAGTAGAGTTTTCCCATGTAAGTGCTGGTGATCTTCTTGTCGACAATCTCTTTGCCTATCGACCGGTCAAACTCCTTCTTGTGCGCCAGCAAGTAGTTGAAACTCTCGGATTTCGCGTCGGAAAAACCGTCGTCCTCGTAGAGAAACCAGTAATCGGCGCTCGTCTTCTCGGCGTCGCCCAGGAGGGAGTTTAGCTCGGCGTTCACCTCGCGCGCCCTTTCAGTCTCGTTGAGGGAGATCAGCGACCGCAAGTAGGAGGTCAGGAACTCCTTGTCCCGGTTGCCATCGTCGAACTTCTTGTCGAGGATGCTGGTCGCGTGCTGGTCGTCCAGCCCTTCCCTGGCCTCTTGGATGATCTCGTCGGAACCTCCCACGATCTTGTGCCGCACGGTCCCGTCGGGATGGAGAATCAAGAAGGTGGGGTAAGCGCTCACGTGATAACGTTTTGCCATTTCCGGGCCTTCCCCGCTTTCCATGTCAAACTTCACGTTGATAAATCGCTCGTTGAAGAACTCGCCCACGTCCGCGCGGGTAAAGATATTATCGGCCATGTACTTGCACGGCCCGCACCAGGTGGTGTAGCAATCCACGAAGATATACTTGTTGCTTTTCTTGGCGGCCTTCAGCGCCTCTTCCAGCGAGAGGTGCTCCCAGTAGACGCCCACCGAGGCGGCTTTCTCGTAGGGGCCAAAGTATTCCGCGAGGGCGGCCTTGACGTCAGCCTCGTCCGGGCTGCTCGCGATGATGGCCTTGCCCACGTTCACCACCTGTGCCATCAGGGCCTTGTTGCCCTTGTCCAGGTGCCCGAAGGCGAACATGAAGTTAAAGAGGTCGGAAAGCGGGAGCCGGGAGGTGTTTGCTTCCATGAGGGAGAGCATGCGCGCGGGGTCGTCGTTCGACAGGGCGGCGGCGATTTCCAGCTTGATGTTCAGTACCTCGTCGGCGGTGATTTGCTTGCTCGCGATGCGTTCGCGGATGGTGGCGATCAGCGCGACGCCGTCATCATTCTTCACGCCACCGGAGATGTAGTGATCTAATCGCGAGGTGTATCCTCTCGTCAGGAAATCCGTCACCTTTTGCTCGCCCATGTTTTTCTTGGCGGTCTTCAGGTTTTGCGCGACAAACGACAGGGTTTCGATGGCAGGCGCGCCGGTCGAGTTCTCGATGAGGGGCCAGTAGGTGGCGGTAAGCCTCTCCGCCGTGGAGAGCTGCGCGGTCAGTTCCTTGGCGACCTTGACGGACTCCTCGCGTTCAAAGGCGTCTTGCAGGGCGATGAGGTAGGCGAGTTTCCGTTGCTTTTGCATTTTCCCGGAAGCATACTCTTTTTTCAACGCGGCGAGGCTATTGTTCGCGTTCATGCCCCGCTTCACACGCGGGATAAATTCCGTCAACTCCCCGCTACCGACCACGCGGTATTGCTCCTCCCCGCCGGGGGTAAGCATCAAGAAGGTAGGGAAAGCCTGCACGTTATATTTTTTCTGGATCTCGGCGCCCTCGCCTTTTTCCATGTCAAACTTCACGCTAACGAAGTGCCGGTTAAAGAAGTCCCCCGCCTCTTTTCGCGGGAAGACGGTTTCGGCCATATGCTTGCACGGGCCGCACCAGGTAGTGTAACAATCCACAAACACTATTTTCTTCTCCGATCGCGCGGTTTCTAACGCCTTCGCGAGCGTTAGCTCCCGGAATTGAACTCCTTGCGAAAACGCCTGGAAACTTGTTAACAGGCACATGCATGCGCCCGTGATCATTAAAATAAGTCTTTTCATAATCGTGTAAATTTTTTCGCGATGATAGGAAATAAATTCCACACGTGCCGTGCCGATGCCGTTTCTTAAGTTATTTTAGGTTTCCGGCGTGCGATCCTTCTCAAAAATTGGCCCTATAACGTTTTGCACGGCTATAATCCGCATCAATAACCGAGAATTTTTGGGTGGAAAATCCCAAAAGTTGCTATTGCCGGGCGAATTGTTGTTGCGATTATCCATGCGGCAATTGCCCGCACGGTTGAGCCAACTACCGCCCCGAAACACACGGTGGGAGCCGTACGAAGCGCCTACAGGATTATACTGCGCCGAGGCCGGATAGGGACCATACCAGTCGTGACACCACTCCCCAACATTCCCACTCATGTTGTATATCCCCCAACTCGTTGATCGATGAATTACAGGAGGTTCTATCACGCATTCATTTCATCGAACGGGAAGTGAAGCATAACGGACTCTCGCTCGAATCTTTCAAGAACTGCGCGGAACGCGTGGAACGGGGTCTAGCCCGCGGCAACACGAGGATGATAAAAATGGCCGAACAAATAATGAATCACTTGAGTGGCGAGATTAAAAAACTGCCGTCCTCTTAAACTTGCTGGAATGCGTCGTCGGATATTATTGAATCCATTTTTGGCGTGTATAAACACAGGAAGGCACGCAACATGCTTCATGGGGTCATCCCGTTTGTTTGACTGCTGCCGCTACATACTCGAATCGGCACGAAAAATCGCGTGATCCCGTTTGATTTTAAGAATAATCTCGAGTCTGTTTTGATGTCTGATAATTAATGACTGGAGAAAAAATAATCTGCCTGAAAATCTGATATATAAGAGAACAAAAACGCTCAAAATGAGTTGAGGTCTTGGAATGAACTTTTGGACACTCTACCTGACGGGGCTTTTTTGCATCTTCCGACTACGACTGGGCTGTTGCGCACGGCTATAAATGTGTAAGTGCTATGCGCTTTTTGCAGATCGCGGATGGCATCGTGTCACGTCTTCCGCTTCGTAATTCGTACTTGGGACAGGGCTTGCCCTGTCCCCGTCATTACCTCTTGTAGCGGTCGTAGACGAAGAGCAGCGCGCTCGCGAGCAGCCCGATGGCCAGCACGACGATCCAGATGGAGGAGGGCGAGTAGAGTTGCCACAGGAGGTCGGTCAGCTCCCGCTCGCTGATCCCGGCCTGCCGGGCCACCGCCGCGAAGTATTCCCCGCGCGACAGGCCGTCGGCGACGCGGAAGCCCTGCTGCAGGGCGTAATCCTTGACGATGACCGCCTTGTCGGACATCTCCTGGTAGACGAAACCGGAGATAAGGCCCGCGAAGACGTTGCCGAGGAAGACGGGGATAAACGAGTAGCCCATGTAAAGTGCCTTCTTGCCCGCGGGGGCGATGCCGCCGATGTATTCCGTGATTTTCGGCGAGCCGGCCATCTCCCCGACGGCGAAGACCAGGATCGCGACCAGCGTGAAGATGACGTTTTGGGAAAAGAGCGTCAGCGACATGCCGATGGAGCAGACCAGAAAACCGGTGATCATCGACTTGAGCGGGCGGGTGCGCATGACCAGCGCCGAGACGACCACCTGTAACAAGATGATGTAGAAGGCGTCGAAGTTCGTCACAAATTCCGCATCGATCACCCCCGGCGCCGGGCTGTAGTGCGCGCTGATAAAGGGGACGTGGCGGCTGAAGAAGTCGTAGAGCGCCCCCGTGTCCACCCATTGCGAGATGAAGACGGGCAGCGTGAAGAAGAGCTGGTTGTACATCGTCCAGAATCCCGCCACGATCAGCAGGAAGAGGATGAAGCGCGTGTCCCTGACGATGCCGAACATGTTCCTGAAGATCCCCGCGAGCGTGGCGCCGAGCGCGGCGGGCGGGCGGCGTTCCTCCCGGCCGGGTTCCTTGTAAAGGAGCAGCAGCAGCATGTTCAGGAGGATCACCCCCGCCGAGATGTAGAAGACCGAGCGGTAGTTCGCCTTGTAGAGCAGCGTGACCACCGGGCCGAAGAAGGCCCCGACGTTGACCATCATGTAGTAGATGCCGAAGCCGATGGAGGCCGTCCGCCGGTCGGTCGTCTTGGCCACCGTGGCCGAGATGACCGGCTTGAAGAGCGCGGCGCCCACCGCGAGGTAGAGGTACATCAGGAACACGGCCGTGAAGCTGGAAAACAAGGGCAGCAGCAGGAACGCGGAGGCGTAAATGACGAAGGCCAGCAGCAGGACGCGCTTGTAGCCGTAGCGGTCGGCGATGGCCCCCGTCAGCACCGGCAGGAAGTAGAGGATGCCGGTGCCCACGCCCATCAACACCCCCTTCTGCGCCTGCGAGAATTCCAGGCCGCCGGCGTCCGAGGAGCCGGTCAGGTAGTTGGCGAACAGCATGAAGAAACCGTACCACGCCCATCGCTCGAGGAGTTCGAGGGCGTTGGCCACCCAGAAGGTGCGCGGGAATTGCTTGACGAGGCTCATGGCAAGGTTATTTTAAAGATGCTTGTAACTCTTCCCGGATGTAGGGGGCCGTCACGGAGCGGGGGTTGGCCGCCACCCGCTCCGGCGTCCCGGCGGCCACGATCCTTCCCCCTTCTTTGCCGCCGCCCGGCCCCATGTCGATCAGGTGGTCGGCCACCTTGATCACGTCGAGGTTGTGCTCGATGACGATCACCGTGTTGCCCTTGTCCACGAGCCTTTGCAGGACGCCCAGCAGGACGTTCACGTCCTCGAAGTGCAGGCCGGTGGTGGGTTCGTCGAGGATGTAGAGGGTGTTGCCCGTGTCCCGCTTTGACAATTCCGCGGCCAGCTTGACCCGCTGCGACTCGCCCCCGCTCAGCGTCGTGCAGGGCTGGCCGAGGTGCAGGTAGCCCAGCCCCACCTCCTGCAACACCTTCAGACGGGATTGCAGCGCGGGGAGGCTCTCGAAGAATTCGACCGCCATGTTGATGGTCATGTTCAGGACGTCGCCGATGGATTTGCCGCGGTAGCGTACCTCGAGCGTCTCCTTGTTGTATCGCTTGCCGCCGCACGTCTCGCAGGGAACGTAGACGTCGGGCAGGAAGTTCATCTCGATCGTGCGGACGCCGGCCCCCTTGCACGTCTCGCAACGCCCGCCGCTCATGTTAAACGAGAAGCGCCCGGCGGCGTACCCCCGCACCTGCGCGTCCGGCAGGCGCTCGAAGATCTTGCGTATGTCGGTGAAAAGGCCCGTGTAGGTCATCGGGTTCGAGCGAGGGGACTTGCCGAGGGGCGCCTGGTCGACGACGGCCACCTTGTCCACGCCGTCGATTCCCTCGATGGAACGGCACGGGAGGGGCGTGTCCGCCGAGCGGTAGAAATGGTTGCTCAACAGCGGGTAGAGCGTCCCGCTGACCAGCGAGGATTTGCCGCTGCCGCTCACGCCGGTGATGACGGTCAGGGTGCCCAGCGGGAAATCGACGTCCACGTCCTGCAGGTTGTTGCCGGTGCATCCCCGCAGCGAGAGGCGCTTCCCGTTGCCCTTCCGGCGCTTTTTCGGGACGAGGATGCGGCGCTCGCCCTTCAGGTAACTCGCCGTCAGGCCGCCGCCCTGCCGGATCTCTTCCAGCGAGCCTTGGCCCGTGACCTCCCCGCCCTTCCTGCCCGCCCCGGGGCCGAGGTCGACGATGTAGTCCGCGTGCTCCATCATCTCCTTGTCATGCTCCACGACGATCACGGAATTACCGCTGTCCCTCAACTCCTGCAAGGAGCGGATGAGCTTGTGGTTGTCCTTCTGGTGCAGGCCGATGCTGGGTTCGTCGAGGATGTAAAGCACGTTTACCAGCCGCGAGCCGACCTGCGTGGCCAGCCGTATGCGTTGCGACTCGCCCCCCGACAGGGTGGTCGACGGGCGGTCGAGCGAGAGGTATTCCAGCCCCACGTCGAGCATGAATTTCAGCCGCACGCGGATCTCCTTGAGGATCTCCCCGGCCACCTGCCGCTGGTTGGCGGCCAAATTGCCCTCCACGCGGCACACCCACTCGTAAAGGTCGGACAACTCCACGCGGGAGATCTCGGCGATGTTCTTGTCGTCGATGTAGAAATGTAACGACTCCCGGTTCAGGCGCTGGCCGTGGCACAGGTCGCACGTCCGCGCGGAGATGAACTGCCCCGCCCACTTGCTGGCGCGCCGGGAAGATTCGTACTCCTCCTGCATGGAGATGTATTTCAGGATGCCCCCGTAGCTGGTCAGGTAGCGCGAGGTGATGCCGGGCGTCCCCGAACCCTCCACGTAGAGCTGCCCCGGATAGCCGTGCAGGATGTCCGACAGCACCTCCTCGGGCAGTTCCCGGATAGGCTGACGGAGGAGCGCCCCGTGTTTCTTCAAGATCGCCTCGATCTGCTGGAAAATCAGCGAGGCCTTGTACTTGCCGAGCGGCAGGATGCCCCCGCTGTAGATCGAGAGGGCGGGGTCGGGGATGATCTTCTCCATGTCTATCGACTGCTCGTACCCGAGGCCCTTGCACTTCGGGCACGCCCCCTGCGGGGTATTAAAAGAGAAATTATGGGGTGCGGGATCCTTGTACGACAGGCCGGTGGCGGGACACATCAGGTGGCGGCTATAGTATTTTACCTCCTCGGTGTCGTTTTTCTTGACCATGATGATTCCCTTGCCGTTTTTCATGGCGGTGGCCACCGAGGCTTTCAAGCGCCGGGGATCCGATTCCACGGACACGTTGTCGATCACGATCTCGATGTCGTGGTTCTTGTAGCGATCCACGCTCATCCCGGGCGTGATCTCCCTGATCTGGCCATCCACCCGGGCCGAGCGGAAGCCTTTCTTGCGCGCCGTCTCGAACAGTTCCTTGTAGTTGCCCTTTCTTGCCTTGACCATCGGGGAGAGCAGCAATACCTGCTCCCCGGCGAAATCCTGTTGCAACAATTCCAGCACCTGCTCGTCCGTGTAACGCACCATGACCTCGCCCGTGAGGTAGGAGCGGGCCACCCCCGTGCGGGCGTACAAGAGGCGAAAAAAGTCGTAAATCTCGGTGATCGTCCCCACCGTCGAGCGGGGATTCCTGTTCGTCGTCTTCTGCTCGATGGAGATCGACGGGCTAAGCCCCGTGATCTTGTCCACGTCCGGCCGCTCCATCCCGCCGAGGAAGCGCCGGGCGTAAGCGGAGAAGGTCTCCAGGTAGCGCCGTTGCCCCTCGGCGTGGATCGTGTCGAAGGCCAGCGACGACTTGCCGCTACCGCTCAAGCCGGTGATCACGACCAGCGCGTTCCGGGGTATTTTCAAATCGATGTTTTTCAGGTTATGCTCCCGCGCGCCGTAAATGGCTATATGCTCGTCTTCTTCCAAGTAATCCATGATTCCTTTGATCAAATGTTTCAGGCGCGAATGTACATGAATTTCCCCGAATTGCACGCGGGCGGGCGAAAAACAAGCGATGTTTTGCACGAGAAAAACGGCATAAAAAAAAATCGCCAGGGCGATTTCATGTCTTAACTTTTAAAAATGGGGGAGAGACCTTTTGCCCCGTTCCCGGATGAAATACTCAAAGCAGGACTCACGAAAAGATGTTGTATGTATATGTGTGTGCGTGCGTCTGTGTGTGGTGTGTGCGTATATTTACGCTGCCCTGCCATCATATTCCAATCTCCAAAGAACGTCATCAAAAGATCAGCTTGGAATGTATTCGAAGCTATCCCCTCCCCCCTCGATGAAAGAAATTAAACAGCTAAAAAAAATCTCGATCATCTTTAATAACCCTACAAACGAAAACAAAGAAGAAAATGTTTCATGCCGACACGAAAAAAAAAGGAAATAACGTTAATGGCAATACCGGCGGGCCTTCCCGGCACTCATCGAGAGGCGCGCGTTAAAAAAGTCCCGCGGCGAGGATTCCGAAAAAAACGGGCAAGGCTTCACGGGATCGTTGCCTCGACCGGAGATTTTTTCTTATTTGTTCGCGTGAAATCGAAAAAATTAGCGTACATTTGTGAATCGCGACATGAATATATAATAAACAAGCATGAAACGAGCGTATTTCTTCATTTGCCTATTCTCCTGCCCGCTGTTGCTCACCGCGTATGAGTTCCGACAAGAGTTAAACGACGGGTGGATGTTCCGCCAGAACCGCGTGGGATACTGGTACGCGGCCACCGTCCCGGGAACCATTCACACGGATTTGATGGCCCACGGCCTGATCCCCGATCCCTTTTACCGGACAAACGAGTCGCTCGTCCAGTGGGTTGACAAGGTCAACTGGGAGTACTCCCTCGATTTCGAGCCGGACGATGATCTCCTCGACCTCGCCAACCAGGAACTGACCTTCTTCGGCATAGACACCTACGCCGACATCTTCCTCAACGACGAAAAACTCGGGACGACGGACAACATGTTTCGCACGTGGACGTTCGACGTCTCCGGGCGCCTCGTTGCGGGCCGCAACGTGCTGCTCGTGCGCCTCCACTCCCCCATCGTCAAGGGATTGGAGGGGCTGGAGCGTTACGGGATATCCCTCCCCGCCTCCAACGATTACAGCCATTACGGGGGGATGGGCGACGTTCACGTCAGCGTTTACTCCCGGAAAGCCCCTTACCATTACGGGTGGGACTGGGGGCCGAGGATCGTGACCTCCGGCATCTGGCGCCCCGTGGTGCTCGAGGGCTGGGACGAGGCGCGCGTCGACGATCTCTTCATTCGCCAGCCGGAGGTCTCCCCGGCGCGGGCGCGACTGGAGGCCGAGATCGCCTGGCGGGCGAGCGACGGCATGAACGTCGAGATCGAGCTGCTACACGGCCAAGAGGTCGTGGCCAGCCGTTCCGTCGCGGCGGGAGAGGGACTGAACAGGATGATTATACCTTTTACCGTGGAGAAACCGCGCCTGTGGTGGAGTAACGGCCTCGGGGAGCCGTACCTACACGCATTCACGGCGCGCGTGATACGCGACGGGCGCGAGATCGCCGAGAAGGAGGTCGCCACCGGCCTGCGCTCGCTCCGCTTGGTGCGCCGGAAGGACGCGCGGGGGGAGAGTTTTTATTTTGAACTGAACGGCCGTCCCGTCTTCGCGAAGGGGGCTAACCTCATACCGGGCGATATTTTCCTGCCCCGCGTCACCCGCGAGCGACAGGAGCGCCTCGTGGAGGACGCCGCCGCCGCCAACATGAACATGCTGCGCGTCTGGGGCGGGGGCGTCTACCAAGAAGATTATTTCTACGAGCTGTGCGACCGCCACGGCATCATGGTGTGGCAGGACTTCATGTTCGCCTGTGCCATGTACCCCGGCGACGACGATTTTCTCGCGAACGTCCGCGAGGAGGCCATCGACAACATCACCCGCCTGCGCAACCACCCGTGCATCGCCCTGTGGTGCGGCAACAACGAGATCGACGTGGCGTGGGCGCGATGGGGCTGGCAGCGCGCTTTCGCCCCGTTCGGCAGGGAGCTGGTCTTCGGCGCTTACGTGAAGCTCATGCACGAATTATTACCGGATCTCGTGGCGCGATACACCGACGGGGACGATTACTGGCCCTCCTCCCCGATGTCCGGCCCGGCCGTCAACGCGCACGAGACGAGGCCCGGCACCAGCGGGGACAACCATTACTGGGGCGTCTGGTTCGAGGCGCACAAGTTCCACCAGTTCGAGGAGAACGTGGGCCGCTTCATCAGCGAGTATGGCTTCCAGTCATTTCCCGAACTGCTCACCGTGCAGGCGTACGCGCTGCCGGCGGATCGCGCCATCGAGTCGGAGGTGATGGCCGCCCACCAGCGTAGCGCCATCGGGAACCGGCAAATACGCGAGTACATGGGCTACTATTACGAGATCCCCGACGACTTCGAGCAATTCCTCTACCTCAGCCAGGTATTGCAGGCAAAGGCCACGCGGGCCGCCTTCCACGCGCACAGGCGCGCCATGCCCTATTGCATGGGGTCGCTCCTGTGGCAGTTAAACGACTGCTGGCCCGTGGCAAGCTGGTCGACCACAGATTATTATCATCGCTGGAAGGCCGCGCATTACGCCGCGCGGGAAGCCTGCAAGCCGGTGATCGCCTCGCCGAGGGTGGCGGGCGAGAAGGTGGAACTATGGGTAATCAACGACCTGCCCTCCCCCCTGCCGGCGACGTACCGCGTGGAATTAAAGAATTTCGCGGGCGAGACCTTGCGCTCCTGGGACGGGAAGTGTCGCGCCGGGGGCAACGCCGCGACGCGGGTGACCGCGTGGGAGCGCCGCGCCCTCCTCGCCGGGCAGGATGACCGCGAGGTATTCGCCGTCATCACGCTCGCCCGCGACGGGAACGTGCTGGACGAGCAACACCTCTATTTTAACGAGGCGAAAAACTTGAAGCTGCCCGCCAGCCCGCGCGTGACCGTGGAGGTCGTCGAGCGGGAGGGGCGGCGATTCCTGAACCTCTCCGCCGACCGCCTCGCCCTCGACGTGCTCCTGTACCTGCCCGGCGAGGAGTTGCACCTCTCGGATAATTACATCGACCTCGTGCCCGGGCGGGCGCGCGAGGTGGAGGTCACGCGACCGGCAACGCCCGTCCCCGCCGGGGCGATACGCGCCCGTTTCGTGAACCCGTCGTGACATGATTTTTATAAACCACTTATAATTTGACCAGAAACATGAAGAAGTTTTACATGCTATTTTTACTCGCGACGAGCGGGTTATTCATCGCCTCCTGCAACGCGGGAGTGAGTGAGGTAAACATCGTCCCGCGCCCCGTGGCGCTGCAAGTGACGCCGGGTAGTTTCGCGCTGACGCCGCGGACCGTCATCAACGTGGTCAAGGGCACGGACGACGTGCTGCCCGCCTGCCGCCTGTTCGCCGGCCTCGTGGAGCGCTCCATCGGCGTGCCGCTGGAAATCACGAGGGGCAAGGCCCGGAAAAAGGCCATCAACCTGACCGTGGACGCCTCCCTCGGCGAGGAGGCTTACGCCCTGACCGTGCAAAACAAGTCGGTGGAAATCAAGGCCGGCAGCGCGCGCGGCATCTTCTACGCCTTCCAGACGCTACGGCAGTTGCTGCCCGCGGGCGTGGAGAGCGGCGAGGCCAGCGCCTCCCTGTCGATCCAGAACGTGATCATCGAGGACGAGCCTCGCTTCGCCTACCGGGGGATGATGCTCGACGTGGCGCGCCACTTCTTCCCCGTGGAGGACGTGAAGACCTACATCGACATGCTCGCCCTGCACAAGATCAACCGCCTCCACTGGCACCTCACGGATGACCAGGGCTGGCGGATCGAGATCAAGAAATTCCCGCGCCTGACGGAAATCGGCAGCACGCGGGACGAGACCGTGCTCGGCAAGAACACCGGCAAATACGACAGCATCCCCCACGGCGGCTTTTACACGCAGGAGCAAGTGAAAGACGTGGTGCGGTACGCCGCCGAGCGCTGCATCACGGTGATCCCGGAGATTGAACTGCCGGGCCACGCCTGCGCCGCGCTGGCCGCTTACCCCGCCCTGGGATGCACCGGCGGCCCGTACCGGGTGGCCACGTCGTGGGGCGTCTTCAACGAGGTCTTCTGCGCCGGTAACGAGGAGACCTTCGCCTTCCTCGAGGGCGTCCTCGAGGAAGTCATCCCTCTCTTCCCCTCCGAGTACATCCACATCGGCGGCGACGAGTGCCCCAAGGTACGCTGGAAAGCCTGCCGGAAGTGCCAGGCCCGTATCAAGGCCGAGAAACTGGCGGACGAGCACGAGCTACAAAGTTACTTCGTGCAGCGAATCGAGCGCTTCCTCAACGCCAAGGGCAAGAAAATAATCGGCTGGGACGAGATCTTGGAAGGCGGCATCTCCAAGACCGCTACCGTGATGTCGTGGCGCGGCACCAAGGGCGGTATCGAGGCCGCGAAACTGGGCAACCAGGTGGTCATGACGCCCAACTCGCACGCCTACCTCGATTACTACCAGTCGAAAGACACGAAAAACGAACCCTTCGCCATCGGCGGCTTCGTCCCGCTGGAAAAGGTGTACAGCCTGAACCCCACGGAAGGACTGAACGAGCAGGAAGCCTCGATGATACAAGGTGCGCAAGCCAACCTGTGGACGGAATACATCAGCGACATCAGCCACGTGCAGTACATGACCCTCCCCCGGATGGCCGCCATCGCCGAGGTCGCGTGGACGCCCCAGGACCTCCGCGCGTAT
>JAISAV010000213.1 GCA_031266545.1 Odoribacteraceae bacterium
AGGGGGAAGCCTCGCCCGAGGCTACACGTTGGATGAAGGCGTCGTCTATCATGGCTCGCTAGTTTCGATTTCGGCAAAGATATATCAGATTTTTTAATTTCCGACATGCCCGCGGGCGATGCGAGATAAACTTCCCTCTCCCCGCTGGGGACGCCGTTTCTACACGCGGGCCGGAAAACAAGAGCAGGAAGAAAACTGTCTCGTTTTCTTCCTGCTTGACAAAATTCCCCGCGTTTGTCGCCCGGGGGTAGGGAGTTCCCGGCGGGTTAGAAGCGGCTGACGCTCTTCACGCGGTCGAGGTCGGTGATTTCATTCTCGATCGTGACGTCGAGCGGTTCCGTTGGGTCAGGTTGCAGGTAGTAGAGTTTCCCGCTGCCCTTGCTGCCGGCGTAGGTGGCGAGCATCACGTAGGGTCTCGTGGAAGTGATTGCCCAGTAGCGGCCCAGGTACGTGATTTCGTCGAAAGTGACGTTGCTCCTGTTGGTCACCCGTACTTCCCGGAGCGTGCCGGTGCCGTTCATGTTCGTCCGGAAGGCGTAGAGCTTGTTATCGATGACCGTGTAGAAAAACCCGTTGGGTTGATCGCACTCGAAATAGCGCGCTTGATCCAGCAACTGCCCGTTGGTGATCTCCTCGGCGCCCGGTTGCAGGACGGCCCCGAAGTAGATATAGCGGTAGTATTTCCCGTCGTTCAAGTTCTTGGCGACGACGGACGAGCGGTTGCTCGTGTAGAATTGCATGTGATAGATCTCGTGATCCTGCAACTGGTTCGCGGGGGGGAGGACGTCGGGGTTCATCGTGAGGGCGCCTGCGGAGCCTTTATAGGTCATCATCTTCTTGTTTTTCATGTCGTACACGAGTTGCCCCACGCTGAAATTATTCGACCCGGCGACGAAGGGGGCCATGCGGACGGTGTCATACCCGGCGCCCGTCATGCCCGGCGGCAGGACGTTGTAATAGGGGTATATGATCCCGGCGGAGGCTCCCATTGGCCGGATGTTCCCGTACGAGTCAATCCAATGTATCGGCGCGGCGTCCGCCAGCCAGACGATCTTGTCGAAGGTGTAATTTTCCGCTGCCGGCAGGGCCATCATGAAGCGCGCCATGCGGGTATCGTTCCACTCGAAGTTGTCCTTGTCGATATACCCGGTGGCCTCTCCCGTCCCGACGATGATCCGCGGGGTGATGCCATTCGCCGAGTAGTAGTAGACGAACTTCGCCCCTCCCCCGCGGTAGGGGAAGCCGGAGCGTTCGAGCACGCCGCTCTCCAAGATGGTCTCGTTCGTCTGGTTTTCGGTGCCACGCACCATCAGGTCGACCGTCCCGTCATCCTCCTCCGTCAGGTAGAGCCACGCCGACGAGAAACGTCCCGCCGTGATGGTGATGTTAAACATGAATTCCCGCGACACGTTCGTCGCCTTGCTCGTGACGGAGTAGACGACCCGGTAAGGATCTTGGTGAATGGGGAGATAAATGTTCGTGTCTAAATTTTGCGTGGTGGCCAGTTCCACGGGCGCCATCTCGCCTTTGGTCCTGCGGTAGGCCGTCCACCTATAGGTGTAGTCGTCCGGGTTGAAGGTGGTGTCCACGGTGGAGCGATCCGTCTTTTTCAAGAGGGTCTTCAAGTCCGGCGTCCGCGTGAGTACCTGTCCCCGCATGATGGAGGCGTTCTCGATCGGGTTTTCCAGTTGTACCTCCGGGATCGCCGCGTAGTCGTAGCTTCCCTTGTCTTCGTAGCAAGCGCCCATCGCGCCCGCCAGCAGTAGCGGTAGTATTTTAAAGTATTTCATCTTGTTTTCTTTAACGATTCGTGCTTAGTTTGCCGGTTCCCAGTCGTCCGGGATTCTCGTGTACGTGAGATATATGGCTCCTCTCAAGGTCAGGAAGCCCTTGTCTTCCGGGTTGGGGTTGCCGGGATCCCGCAGGGCATGATCGCGCCCGGCGAGGATCTTCTCGTCGATGTAAGTGGAGATTGGCGCGGCCAGCGCCATGCATAACGAGAAATTCTGCGGCACGCTCCAGAAAGAGGCGTCCCTCCCCGTGAGTTCGCAAAAGAGGACGTATTTCGTCGCGGAGAAGTAGCCGAACATCCCCACCACCCAGGCGGGCGGCATGGTCATGGCCGAGGAGTAGGTCAGTTTCGCGCGCGTCACGTCGATCGTGTCGCGCTGGTCGTACTTCTCCGGGAGGTTTATCGAGAACTCGTCGTTCGCCACGAGGCGGAGGTTGATCTCGTAAATGGCATCGTCTCCCTCCACGCGGCGTAGCTTCACGGGGATGTAGCCCGTGCTGCTGTCGGCCGGGAAGATCCCCTCGACGGGAAGCGGGTCGAAGTGCGTGCCCGGGGTCCCGGACACGGAGTCGTACACCACGCGGAAGTGCCGGTCATAACCGACGGGCGCCCCGGTGGAGGTGACGGGCACGCGCACGACCGAGTCCATCACGGACATGAGGCCGAAAGAGAAGTTGATCTCTTTCTCCTTGAAGTAGACGGCGTGCTCGCCGCTATACAGCGGCAACTTATCCTCCGAGCAGTTCCAGAGGAGCAGGCTTGTTGCCAGGATGATCAGGTATTTTTTCATGGTCATTCGTTTTAATTATTGTCTGTTGTAATCTTCGGCGTCGGGCACGGGGAGGGTGAGCTTGCCGTCGCTCAAGGCGACGTTACCGCCCGTTTGCCCCGGCACGGAGGTTTTCTGGTTGCGCTTGAGGAAGTAGACGTACTGTCCCCCGGCGTATAACTCGCGCTCGTATTCATCCTGCAGGACTTGGTCGAGTTCCGTCAAGAAAGCGTCCATGTTGTTCTGCTGGTAGCCGCGTTCTATGCGAAGGAGGGTCAGCCAGCCGGCCTTGTCCGCGTCGTTGTCGCTGGTCTCGGCGGCGATGAGGTACACCTCCGCCTTCGTGATCAGGGGTAACATCTCGTAGCGATAGGGGTAGGGATCGGCGCCGGTGAGTTGGCCGCGCTGGTACTTGATGATGGCCTTCAAGGAGTCCGTGGCGCTATAATTCGAGGCGTCCAAGAAGTAGGCCCTGCGCGTGTCGATGATGTTGGGAAACAGGCCGCGAAAGCGAGTCTGGCCGGTCAAGAGCACATTCTCCGGGAGCAGGTCGGTGCTGAAGTTATCGCGTTGCACGTTGCTCCTGTCGACGTCGTGCATCCCGAAGATGACCTCCGTGAACGCGAGGGGGTCTCGGCGGTTTTCCGCGAGGGTTCTCACGGACGGGAAGACGGTCATGAAGTTAGCGCCCCCGCCGCCGGGCATCGTCCCGTTTAAAAGCGAGGAGGCGATGGCGTAGGCTCCCGTCTTGTTGCCCGCGTGCAGGTGGACGCGGGCCTTGAGTACCCAGGCGGCGTAGATATTCAGGTGGAAGTCGCGATAATCCCAGAAGCCCTC
>JAISAV010000083.1 GCA_031266545.1 Odoribacteraceae bacterium
GCCGCTGGAGGTGACGATCGCCGGGCGGGTGATGAGCCGCCGGATCATGGGGAAGGCCTCGTTCTTCGAGTTGCAGGACGCGGGGGGCCGGATACAGGTGTACGTGACGCGCGACGATATTTCGGACGACGAGGAGAAGACGATGTACAACGTGGTGTTCAAGAAACTGCTGGACCTCGGGGACATCGTCGGCGTGGAGGGTTTCGCGTTCCGCACCAACACGGGCGAGTTGTCGGTGCACGCCCGTCGCCTGACGTTGCTCTCCAAGTCGTTGCGCCCGCTGCCCGTGGTCAAGGAGAAGGACGGGCAGGTGTTCGACGCCTTTACCGACCCGGAGACGCGTTACCGCCAGCGCTACCTCGACCTGATCGTGAACCCGCGGGTGAAGGAGGTGTTCGTGAAGCGCGCGCGGATGGTGGGCGCGATCCGGCAGTTCTTGACCGGGATCGGGTGCCTCGAGGTGGACACGCCGGTGTTGCAGCCCATCCCGGGGGGGGCCTCCGCGCGGCCTTTCGTGACGCATCATAACGCGCTGGACATCCCCCTCTACCTGCGCGTGGCCAACGAGCTTTACCTGAAGCGGCTGATCGTGGGCGGGTTTGACGGCGTGTTCGAGTTCTCGCGGAATTTCCGCAACGAGGGGATGGATCGCACGCATAACCCGGAGTTCACGTGCATGGAGGTGTACGTGGCGTACAAGGATTATTTCTGGATGATGGATTGCACGGAGCGGATGGTGGAGGCGGCGGCGCTGGCGGTCAACGGCACGACGATCGCCCCGTTCGGGGAGAACGTCGTGGATTTCAAGCGCCCGTACCGCCGGGTGAGGATGTCGGAGGCGATCCTCGAGCATACCGGTTTCGACATCGCGGGGAAGGACGAGGCGGAGATCCGCGCCTTTTGCCTCGCCGACGGGCTGGACGTGGACGAGAGCATGGGCAAGGGGAAGTTGATCGACGCGCTGTTCGGCGAGCGGTGCGAGCATCACTACGTGCAGCCTACCTTTATATATGATTACCCCGTGGAGATGTCGCCGCTGACGAAGATGCACCGCTCGGAGGCGGGGCTGACGGAGCGTTTCGAGCTGATGGTGAACGGCAAGGAGCTGGCCAACGCCTACTCCGAGTTGAACGACCCGGTGGACCAGTTGAATCGCTTCAAGGACCAGCTGGCCCTCCTCGAGCGGGGGGACGACGAGGCGATGTTTATCGATCACGACTTCGTGCGGGCGCTGGAGCACGGGATGCCGCCCACCTCCGGGATGGGGATCGGGATCGACCGCCTCTGCATGTTCCTGACGAACAGCCCCTCGATGCAGGACGTGCTCCTCTTCCCGCAGATGAAGCCGGAGCGGGGCGCCGCGTCGGACGCCGACGAGAAGTTCCTCGAGCTGGGCGTCGCCGCGGGCTGGGTGCCGCTGCTCCGCGAGGCCGGTTACCAGACGGTGGAGGCGCTGAAGGGCGCGGGCAACCCGAACCGGCTGCATCAAGAATTGTGCACGTTGAACAAGAAGAAGCGGGCGGGACTCGCCAACCCGACGCGCGAGGAGGTGGAAGGGTGGATCACCGCCGTGCCCTAACAATAACAGGAAGAGATGCAACAGAAGAAGACAAAACCCAGGGTGGGCGTCGTCGGGGGCGGTAGCTGGGCGACGGCCATCGCCAAGGTGCTGACGGAGGGGGGAGACCGCGTCAACTGGTTCATGCGCAAGGCGGACACGATCCAGTCGTTCAAGCTCCTGCACCATAACCCGCGCTACCTGACGGAGGTGACGTTCGACATGTCGAGGTTGAACCTCACGGACGACCTCGACCGGCTGGTGAAAGCGTCGGATATCATCGTCTTCGCGATCCCGAGCGCGTTTTTGGCGGGCGTCCTCGCCCGGTCGCGGGTCTCGCTGAAGGAGAAGATCGTGGTGTCGGCCATCAAGGGGCTGATCCCGGACGAGAATCTCACGATCGGGGAGTTTTTTAACCGGGCGTACGGGGTGCCCATCGACCGGATCGTGATCCTGTCGGGGCCGTGCCACGCGGAGGAGATCGCGCTGGAACGCCTGTCGTACCTCACCTTTGCCAGCCGGGACTTGAAGGTGGCACGCGCCGTGGCCAGCCTCTTCGAGTGCCGTTACGCGCGGACGACGATCTCCGACGACATCTACGGCACGGAGTACGGCACGGTGTTGAAGAACGTCTTCGCGATCGCCGCCGGGATATGCCACGGGCTGCGGTACGGCGATAATTTTCAGGCCGTCTTGATCTCTAACGCCTTGCAGGAGATGGATCGTTTCGTCCACGCCATCGACCCGATCCCGCGGGACATCAAGAACTCGGCCTACCTCGGCGACCTGCTGGTGACGGCCTACTCGCAGTTCAGCCGCAACCGCACCTTCGGGACGATGATCGGGAAGGGCTACTCCGTGAAGTCCGCCCAGTTGGAGATGCTGATGATCGCCGAGGGGTACTACGGGGTGAAGGGAATTTACGAGATCAATAAACAATATAAGGTGCACATGCCGATCACGAACGCCGTCTATAATATCTTGTACGAGCACATTAGCCCGATGATAGAGGTGCGGCTGCTGACGGATGAATTGAGATAGATCATGAAATACGCGATAGAAGAGGTCACGAACGAGCGGCAGGCGAGGGAATTCCTGCTGGTGCCGGCGAGGCTGTACAAGCACGACCGGAATTGGGTGCGCCCGCTGGACGACGATATGCGCAAGGTGTTTGACCCGGGGCGCAACCCCTATTTCACGCACGGGGAGTGCACGCGCTGGCTGCTGCGCGACGAACGCGGGGCGCTTGCCGGGCGGGTGGCCGCGTTTATCGACGAGAACCTGTGCCGGGCGGACGAGTACGCGGTGGGCGGGATGGGCTTCTTCGAGTGCGTTGACGACCGGGAGGCCGCGTTCGCGCTCTTCGACCGGTGCCGGGAGTGGTTGCGGGAGAGGGGAATGGAGGCGATGGAGGGGCCGGAGAATTTCGGGGAGCGCAACGACTGGTGGGGCTTGCTGGTGGAGGGTTTCGAGCCGGCCAATTACGGGATGCCGTATAACCCGCCCTATTACCGGGAGTTGTTAGAGGCGTACGGCTTCCGGGATTATTTCCAGCAATATACCTACCTCACGCGCCTCCTGACGGAGAATCTCTCGAAGATCGTGATCTGGAAATCGGAACGCTTGCTGAAGAACGGCGCCTACAAGTTGTGCTCTTTCAAGGAGATCTCGTTGCAACGGGCGAAGGAGGCTTTCCTCGAGGTGTATAATCACGCGTGGCTGGCCGACCTGCACGGCGTGGGGGGGATGGACATGGCGCAGGTGGATATCTTGTTCAAGAACTTGCGCCCGGTGATCGACCCGGAGTTGATCTATTTCGCCTTTCACGAGGAGCGCCCGATCGGTTTTTTTATCATGATCCCGGAGTTAAATTATATCCTCAAGCACCTGAACGGCAAGACCAGCGGGTGGAACGCCCTGAAGTTCCTCTACTACCGCCACGTCAACCGCGGGGACGTGGCGCTGGGGCTGATCTTCGGGGTCGTCTCCGAGTTTCAGGGGCGCGGCGTGGAGGCGGCCATCATCAAGTTCTTCTGCGACCGGGTGGTCGAACACAAGAGCCATTACAAGTGGTTACAGATGAGCTGGGTCGGCGACTTCAACAAGGCACAGATGCACTTGATGGAATACGTCGGGGGAGTAAAATGCAAGACACACATCACTTATCGCAAGTTGTTCCGGGACGACATCGTGTTCCGGCGTTCCGTGGAGAAAGTAAAAATTTAAAATTAATACCTTATCATGTCTTGGTTACATAACCTGTTGTTTGGCGAGGGGGTGGCCCACGCCGTGTTGTTGTTTGCCGCCGTGATCGCGTGCGGGATCGTGCTGGGGAAGGTGAAGATCAAGGGGATCTCGCTGGGGATCACCTGGATTCTTTTCGTGGGCATCCTTTGCAGCCATTTCGGGATGCGGGTGGACGGGCACATCCTCCACTTCGTGAAGGAGTTCGGGCTGATACTTTTCGTGTACTCCATCGGCTTGCAGGTGGGGCCGGGGTTCTTCTCCTCGTTCAAGAAGGGGGGCATACGCCTGAACTTGCTGGCGACGGTGGTGGTGGCGCTCGGCGTGCTGATCACCTACCTGCTGCACCGCGCCACCGGCGTGCCGATCACCACCTTCGTGGGGATCCTCTCCGGGGCCGTCACCAACACGCCGGGGCTGGGCGCCGCCCAGCAGGCCCACGCGGACATGACCGGCGTGAACGACCCCTCCATCGCGCTGGGGTACGCCGTGGCTTACCCGCTGGGGGTGCTGGGGATCATCGGCTCGATCTTGATGATGCGCGCTTTTTTCCGGGTGAATCTCAAGCAGGAACGCGAGGGACACGACTCGCGGGAGATGGACAAGGCCGCCGGGGTAAGCCCCTTCTCGGTGCAGTTGACCAACCCTCGCCTCTACGGGCGCTTCTTGAACGAGGTGAGGGACATGGTGAACCGGCAGATCGTTTTCTCGCGGGTGTGTCACGCCGACGGGAACATCGAGATCGGCTCCTCGTCCACGCGCCTGCGGGAAGGCGACCGCCTGCTGGTGGTGGCGGCGCATAACGACATCGAGTCGATCGTGGCCTTCCTCGGCGAGCAGGTGGAGGTGGAGTGGGAGAAGCTGGACAAGCAACTGCTGTCGCGCCGGATCGTGGTCACCCGCGCGGGGATCAACGGGCGGCAACTGGGGGAGTTGAAGTTGCGCAACAATTTCGGCATCAACATCACCCGCGTCAATCGCGCCGGCGTCGACCTGGTGGCCGACCCGCGCCTGTACTTGCAGCTTGGCGACCGCCTGACGGTGGTCGGCCCCGGCGCGGCGGTCGAGCACGTCGCCAAGGTGCTGGGCAATTCCCTGCATCGCCTGCGGGAGCCGAACCT
Organism: Odoribacteraceae bacterium; assembly: GCA_031266545.1. GTDB lineage: Bacteria > Bacteroidota > Bacteroidia > Bacteroidales > Marinifilaceae > JAIRKS01. The sequence continues at coordinate 4,924 of JAISAV010000083.1, forward strand.
CGTGCCGATCTTCCTGGGCATCTTCCTGGGGATCGTGCTGGGTAGTATTCCTTTCGTCTTCCCCGGCGTGCCCCAGCCCGTGAAGCTGGGGCTGGCGGGCGGCCCGCTGATCGTCTCGATCCTGCTGAGCCGCTTCGGCCCCCATTACAAGCTGGTCACGTACACGACGGTGAGCGCCAACCTGATGCTCCGGGAGATAGGGATCTCCCTCTTCCTCGCCAGCGTCGGGCTGGGGGCCGGGGAGGGGTTTGTCTCCACGATCATCCACGAGGGCGGGTACACGTGGGTGGGGTACGGCGCGTTGATCACCGTGATCCCGCTGTTGATCGTCGGCCTCGTCGCCCGCGGTTTCTACAAGCTGGACTATTTCACGCTGATGGGCCTGCTGGCGGGCAGCACGACCGATCCCCCGGCGCTGGCCTATTCCAACGCGACGGCCGGCAACGACGCGCCCGCGGTGGCTTACGCCACGGTCTACCCCCTGACGATGTTCCTGCGGGTGTTGACGGCGCAGTTGTTGATCTTGTGCGTGGCATAAACTGTTTCTATCGTTGTAAAATTTCCAATTAAGCCTAAAAACGGCTGTCAGCCGGCTGTCGTGGTACGTTTTTTGCCTCGACCGAGGCCATGTGTGTGTAAAATGTGATTATGAAGGACGAGTTGTATGACTATTTTCTGACGATTTTAAAGAAAAAATTCCCGCGGCGCGCGGAGCTTACCCGCGCCTTGATGGAGTTGCTCGCTATCGAGAAGGAGGCCGTTTACCGCCGCTTGCGGAAAGAGGTGGCCTTCACGTTCAACGAGGTGGCGATGATCGCCAACGCGTGGGGCATCTCGCTGGACACCGTGACGAGGGTGGCGCCCACGCGGAACCTGCCTTTCCACCTGCAGTTGACGAATTACCTGAATCCCCCGCCGGATGATATCCAGGTGTTGAGGAGGTTCACGGAACTGCTCCGCCTCGTGAGCGGCGACCCGCGGGCCGAGATCATGGAGGCGACGAACTGGCTCCCCCTCCCGCTGTACCACGCGTATGATCACCTGGGGCGTTTCGCCGCCTTCAAGTGGATGTACCAGTGTGGCGACGCGGTGCAGGCGCCGACGTTCGGGGAGATCACGCTGCCGGGGGAGGTGCGCCGCCTGCTGGACGAGCAGCACCTGTTGCTGAAGAAAATCCCCCGGACTTTTTACGTGCTGGATCACATGGCGTTTGCTTACCTGATCAACGATATTCGCTACTTCTCGTCCATCTACCTCATCACGCCGGGGGAGGTCGAGAGGCTCCGGGAGGAGATCTTGCAACTGCTGGACCAGCTGGAGATGCTGACCACGACGGGCATCTTCCCGGAGACGGGCGACAGGGTGTACATTTACATCTCGCCGGTCAATTTCGACGTCAATTATTGTTGCATCGAGGGAAATTCGGCGAAGGTGAGCATGACGCGCGCGTTTATCATGAACACGATGGTGTCGCTGGACGAGTACGCGTTCAAGAAGTGGAAGAATTGCATCCTTGCCATGAAGCGCTCCTCCACGCTCATCTCGGAGAGCGGCGAGAAGCACCGGATCGAGTTCTTCGAGAAGCAGCGCGCGCTGGTGGGGGGCCTGACCTCTTGACCGGAGGGGGTTGTTTTTCTCGACAAATATCCGTTCCTTCGCGGCTGATGGCCCGGCGGCGTAACGCGGGCATCGCGATGGAATATCATGACAAAATTGATCATTTTTGACCTTGACGGGACGTTGATTAACTCGCTGGCCGATCTGGCGGCGAGCGCGAATCATGCCTTGCGGGCGTGCGGCTTCCCGGTGCACCCGCCGGGATCTTACCGCTATTTCGCGGGCAACGGGGTGACGAGGCTACTGGAACGGGCCTTGCCCGAGGGAGCGCGGGACGAGGAGACCTTCCGGCGCATCTTCGAGGAGTTCACGCGTTACTATACCTTGCACCGGGCGGACTTGACGGCGCCCTATCCCGGCATCGCGGACTTGTTAGAGGCGTTGCGCGCCCGCGGGACGCGGCTGGCGGTGGCTTCCAACAAGTATCACTCCGCCACGGTGGCGATGACGCGCCTCTACTTCGGGGATGGCGCGTTCGACCTCGTGCGCGGTCACGTGGAGGACACGCCGTTGAAACCGCACCCGGCTATCGTGCTGGAAATTCTGGCGGAGACGGGCGTCGCGCCCGGCGAGACGCTCTACGTCGGCGACTCGAACGTGGACGTGCAGACGGCCAAGAACGCGGGCGTCCGCTCGATCGGCGTCACGTGGGGTTTCCGCGAACGGCAGGAGTTGCAGGACGCGGGCGCAAATTTTATCGTGGACTCCCCCGCCGGGATCTTGCCAATCGCCTTCCCGTGAGTTCAATAAAGAGGCCGCCCCCGGCACGGGAGCGGCCTCTTGTCGCGTGACGCGGCATTCGCTTTTTACCAGAACACCACGTAGATCACCGCCAGCAGGATACAAATCACGTAAGCGGAGATGTTGAAGGCCCGCGAGGTCTTGAACAGGCCATCGGAGAAGGTGATACCCTTCTCGTCATCGCCGCCCTTGCTCGAGGAGAGGCTCACGAGGACGATCGTGCCGATGGTGATGAGGCAAGTATACATCATCTGATCCATGAACGGCATGTCGATCGGCAAGAACTTGAGGGCAAGCGCCACGGGGATGGAGACGAGCGCGCCGATGATCGCCGCGCGGTTCGTCGCCTTCTTCCAGAAGAGGCCCATGAGGAACACGGCGAGGATACCGGGGCTAACGAGGCCGGTGTACTCCTGTATGTAGATGAACATCTGGTCGAAACTCTTCATCGCGGGGGCGACCACGCAAGCGATCACGAGGGCCGCGAGCGCCGTGAGGCGCCCCACGGTGACGAGCCGCCGGTGCGAGGCCTCCTTGTTGACGTAGTGGCGGTAAATATCCATCGTGAAGATCGTGGAGGCAGAGTTCACCATCGAGGCGAGCGACGAGACGATCGCGGCGATCAACGCGGCAACCACCAGCCCCTTCAACCCGACCGGGATAAGCGTGCTGATGAGCCACGGGTAGGCCTTGTCGCCTCCCCCGACGCCCTGCAACGTCTCGGCGGCACCGGCGAAATGCTCCGTGTACATGACGTAGGCCACGATGCCGGGGATCACGACGATCAACGGGATGATCAGCTTGAGGAACCCGGCGAAGACGATCCCCTTCTGCGCCTCCGGGAGCGACTTGGCGGCCAGCGTGCGCTGGATGATGTACTGGTTAAAACCCCAGTAGTAGAGGTTGGCCACCCACAAGCCGCCGATCAGGACGGCGATGCCCGGCAGCCTGGAGAACTCGGGATTCTTGTTGTCGAGAATCATGTGGAACTTGTCGGGGGCGGCCTGCCAGACGTGCTTCAGCCCGGCGATGACCCCCCCGTCGGGTAGCACCTTGTCGAGGGCAAAAAGGGTGGTCAGCACGCCGCCGATCACGAGCAGGACGACCTGTATCACGTCCGTCCACGCGACGGCGGAAAGTCCCCCGTAGATCGAGTACGCGGCGGCGATAAAGGCCAGGAAGATCATGATCGGCAAGACCAACTGCCCGTTGCCCAGCCCGACGATCACGTCGATGGCCTTGGCGCCGAGGAAAAGCACCGAGGTCAGGTTCACGAACACGAAGAGGCCGATCCAGAAGACGGCGAGGATCGTGCGCAGGTTCGTCGAGAAGCGCTTCTCCACGAACTCGGGGATCGTGTAGATCTTCTTGGTGATAAAGATCGGCAGGAAATACTTGCCGACGATGATCAGCGTGAGCGCCGCCATGAACTCGTAAGAGGCGATGGCCAGCCCGACCTTGAAGCCGGAGCCGGACATGCCGATGAACTGCTCGGCGGAGATGTTGGCGGCGATCAGCGACGCGCCAACGGCCCACCACGGGAGGGATTTGTCAGCAAGGAAGTAGCCTTCCGCGGTTTTCTTCGAGCGACGGGAAAACCAGTACCCGGCGCCAATGATCACGAGCATGTAAAGCCCGACGATGATGTAATCGTATACTGCAAAATTAGCGTTAAACATGATGGTTAGTGACTTTAGTTGGACATATGTTAATTGTTATTCTACTCTCGAGGCCCCGTCGCCGATGGCGGCGACGTAAAATTCGGCGGTGAGCCCCACCCGTTGCTTGTACGTTTCGCCCAGCGTTCCGGTAAACGAGGGGATGGCGGCGGTCTCCACGAGGCTCACCGTGCAGCCGCCGAAACCGGCGCCCGTCATCCGCGAGCCGAGGACGCCCGGCAACTTCTGTGCCTCCTCCGCGAGGGTGTCCAGCTCGACGCCCGTCACCTCGTAATCCTCCTTCAGGGAGCGGTGTGACTCGTTCATCAGTTGCCCGAAGCGGCGCGAGTCCCCGGCCTTGAGCGCGGCGACCGCCTCCTTCACGCGGGCGTTCTCGGTGACCGCGTGGCGGGCGCGGCGGCGTTTCGTCTCGTTGGTGACCAGCCCGGCGTACCGTTCAAACTCGTCCGGCGTCAGGTCGCAGAGCGCCTGCAGGGGACGCGCCTCGTTGATCTGCCGCGCGGCCTCCTCGCACTCGGCCCGTCGCTCGTTATACTTCGAGCCGGCCAGCTCGCGGCGCTTGTTCGTGTTGGCGATCACCAGCGAGTAGCCTTCCATCTCCAGCGGCACCCGCTCGAAGTCGAGGGTCTTGCAGTCGAGCAGGATGGCGTGATCCTTCTGGCCCATCGCCGACACGAACTGGTCCATGATGCCGGACTTCATCCCCACGTAATCATTCTCCGCCCGCTGGCACGCCAGCGCCAGATCTTGCGGCGAGAGACCGGCGCCGAGCTGGTCGTTCAGCATGATGGCCATCACCATCTCGACCGAGGCCGAGGAGGAGAGGCCGGCCCCGTACGGCACGTTGCCGTAAAAGAGCGTGTTAAAGCCCCACGGGTCGTGCCCGGCGTCGCGAAACTCCTTCATCACCCCGGCGGGGTACTTCATCCACGAGGTGAGCAGCATCTTGCGCGTGAAAAGGCGGTCGTTCAATATCAGCGAGGGCTGAAAATTATAGGTGATAAAACGCGTGTCCCGCGGGTCCTTCCGCCTGCTCACCAGCAGGTAAGTGCCGAAATTTAACGCGCAGGGGAAAACGTATCCCCCGTTGTAATCCGTGTGTTCCCCGATCAGGTTCACCCGTCCCGGCGCGAAGTAGATGGCGTCCGCTTCCTGCCCGTAGATCTCCTGGAATCCCTGTTTTAGTTCATCTAAATTCATGTCATTCGTTCTTTTGGTGAAATGTGACAAATGTAACGTTTTTTCTTATCGCGAGTATCCCGCGCACACTTTTTTTTAGCCTCCCGCCATTTTTAGGAAAAAATCTTTTCGCTTCCCGGGGGAATCGCGTACCTTTAGGCCCGGTTAAAAATAAATAAATACACATGTATCCACAAGACGAATTTCGAAAGTATGCCGTGAAACACAAGGGCATCAGTAGCCTCGCGCTTGACCGTTACGAGTCGGTGACCGCGAGTTACATCTCCCCCACCATCATCGAGGAACGCCAGTTGAACGTCGCCACGATGGACGTCTTCTCCCGCTTGATGATGGACAGGATCATCTTCCTGGGCGTCCCCATCGACGACTACGCCGCCAACATCATCATGGCGCAACTGCTCTTCCTCGAGTCGACGGACCCGGAGAAGGATATCCAGATCTACTTCAACACCCCCGGCGGCGAGGTCTACGCCGGGCTGGGCATCTACGACACGATGCAGTACGTCAAGTGCGACGTCGCCACCATCTGCACCGGCATCGCCGCCTCGATGGGGGCCGTGCTCCTGACCGCCGGGACGAAGGGCAAGCGCTCCGCCCTGAAGCACTCCCGCGTGATGATCCACCAGCCGTTAGGCGGCGCCCACGGCCAGGCCTCCGACATCGAGATCACCGCCCGCGAGATCCAGAAGATAAAAAAGGAACTCTACCAGATCATCGCCGACCACTCCGGTAACCCGCTGAAAAAGGTGGAAAAGGATTCCGACCGCGATTACTGGATGACCGCCGGGGAGGCAAAAGAGTACGGCATGATCGACGCGGTGTTGACCCGCGACGCGAAATAACCCCCGCGCGTATGGCAAAAACGAAAAACATGAAAACAGAAGGGGGCCACTGCGCCTTCTGCGGCTGCTCGAGCGACGAGGTGGGCTTCCTGATCGTCGGCGAGACGGCCTCCATCTGCGACGAGTGCACCGAGCGGGCCTACGAGATCGTGCAGGAAAACCGGCAGGGCCACTTCGCCCCCTTCCGCGTCGACCAGGAGAAGATCAAGAAACCGGTAGAGATCAAGCAATTCCTCGACCAGTACGTCATCGGGCAGGACGAGGCCAAGAAGTACCTCTCCGTGGCCGTGTACAACCACTACAAGCGCCTCGCGCAGAAAGATTCCCGCGACGAGGTGGAGATCGAGAAGTCGAACATCGTCATGGTCGGGCGCACGGGCACGGGCAAGACGCTCCTGGCCCGCACGATCGCCAAGATGCTGCACGTCCCCTTCACGATCGTCGACGCCACCGTCCTCACCGAGGCCGGCTACGTGGGCGAGGACATCGAGTCGATCCTCACGCGCCTGCTGCAAGCGGCCGACTACGACGTGGCCGCCGCCGAGAAGGGGATCGTCTTCATCGACGAGATCGACAAGATCGCCCGCAAGGGGGACAACCCCTCCATCACCCGCGACGTCAGCGGCGAGGGCGTCCAGCAAGGGCTGCTGAAACTGCTGGAAGGCTCCATCGTCAACGTCCCCCCGCAGGGCGGGCGCAAGCACCCGGAACAGAAGATGATCCCCGTCAACACGAAGGACATCCTCTTCGTCTGCGGCGGCGCCTTCGACGGCATCGAGCAGAAGATCGCCCAACGCCTGAACACGCAAGTCGTCGGGTTTAACGCCAGCAAGTCCGCCGAGCGCGTCGACCGCAATAACCTGTTGCAGTACATCGCCCCGCAAGACCTGAAGGCCTTCGGGCTGATCCCGGAGATCATCGGGCGCATGCCGGTGCTCACCTACCTCGAGCCGCTCGACCGGACGGCCCTCCGCGCCATCCTCACGGAACCGAAAAACGCCATCACACGCCAGTACGTCAAGCTCTTCGCGCTGGACAAGATCCAGCTCTCCTTCGACGAGGAGGTGTTCGAGTACATCGTCGACAAGGCCATCGAGTTCAAGCTCGGCGCCCGCGGCCTCCGCTCCATCTGCGAGGTGATCATGACGGACCTCATGTTCGAGGTGCCCTCGCAAACCTGCAAGGCCGTCACCATCACCAAGGATTACGCCGCCGGGAAACTCGAGAAGGTCTCCGCCCTCAAGCTCCGCGCCTGACGGCACGCCTCCCGCCCGTTGAGCCTCTCGCCTGACGGCATGCCTCCCGCCTGTCAAGCCCCGCGCCGTCCGCGCGGGGCTTTGCTTTTTTCCCCCGCCGGGGGCCTGATTTGACAGCGGGAGGCGCCCAGTCGTGGTCGGAAGATTACGAGAATGATCATAAAAAACCCCGAAGGGGTGTTCAGCAATAGCGTGGGGCGTTGCCCAGTCGTGGTCGGAAGATTCTTACTATTTGATAATTAACACGTGTTTTTACGTGCCCGATTTGAATTTCGATTATCGGGTAGTTATTAACAATTTTCCTTCGCAAGTGTTAGTAACTTTTTGTAAGTCAATACTATAATCATGTTTTTTGATTTTATATCTTTGTGAAAAATTGAAATAAATGGCCATATTCAAAGATCACACGCTCCAGCTATCCGAGTTATTGAAAGTGATACCCGAATCCCTTTTCGTGCAAATAGCGAGAAATACCGGCGTTGATTATTACGCCAAGGTACTCACGGGCAAGATGATGTTCAACATGCTGTTTTTCGCCATGTTAACGATGGACAGGACGGGGCAGCGCGGGCTGGCTGACCTTTTTTCTTCCACGCATTTTCGCGTGCTCTTCCCGGTAGAAACGGGCAAGACACGCCTCTCGCGCAGGTCGATTTCCGAGCGGCTGGCCGCGATGAACGTCGACTTCTTCAAGCAGGCATACGAGCATATCTACCGGCGATTCTCGGAATCGTATCCCGCGCGAAACGTCGGTGGCGTGCAGCTCCAGCGCGTGGACAGCACGCTCGTGGCGGAGACCTCCTTCAAGTTGAAGGAAGGCATGACCTGTGGCTACGAGTACATGAAAAAGAAGATGCTCAAGTACACCTTGAATTATGACGGGATGTACGGCTGTTGCGCCAACGTGCACGCGGAAAAGAGGTATGCCAGTGAATCGCTGGCGCTCCCGGAAAACGTCATGGAGCATTTTCACCGTGGCGGCGATCATGCACGCGTGTAC
>JAISAV010000097.1 GCA_031266545.1 Odoribacteraceae bacterium
CCGAAAACTGGTCGCCGGAGAACGTCTATATCCGCCAGATGTTCCTGAACGGCGCACCGTATGACAAGTCTTACCTCACGTACGACGATATCAAGAACGGCGCCGAACTCCACTTCGTGATGGACGCTGCACCGAACTACCGCCGCGCCGTCAAGGAGGCCAGCGTCCCGCCCTCCCTCTCCGGGACGGGCAAGCCGTTACGTTACAAGGTAAGCACGAATTAGAGCGGTCGAGGGGAAAGATTGAATTTTTCCTTGAAACAGGGAGCAAGTCAACAATGCTCCCTGTTTCTTTAATCCCCCTTTGTGTTCAGAAAATTACCGGATGATCGCAACTCACGCCACGACCCAACGCTTGACGCCTCGTTCTTCACCGCCGAATTCCACGCCGATTTTCACTAACTGCTTGCCGCTCGCCGCGAACGGCGCGAGGTAGCCTCTCTCGTCGATTTGCCTGAGCGCATCTTCTGCCGTGGCGTTCGCCTCCATTTTAAATTCAAAGACAAATACCGCATCGGACGTCTGAACCACGGCGTCCGCCCGCCCGGTGGCCGTCCGGTACTCCACTTGGATGAATTGCCCGATCAACGTGAAGAGCGCGTAGAAGACTGTCTGGTAGTGTTTCTCTTGCTTGTTGTTTAGCTCGTAGGGTATGCCCGAGAAGAAGGCTTTCAGGCGAGTCATGAAACCGTTGACGTCGTGCGCCCACAAGTCTCGGGTAAAACTCCCGGCGAAAAATTCCCTGTTGATGTTCTTGCCCGGCATATAAACCATGAGCAATTCTCGGAAGAAACCGTACTTTACCTCTTCGTTTGGGAGGCCGAGGGTGTACTCGTCCAGTAACGCATCGTAGCTCTTGATGGTCAGGTAGCCGCTCTGGTAGAGCACGGGGACGGGGTCGGGGTTGTCGACGCGGTAGTCCATGATGGCGTTTGCGGGGATTTGCACGTCGTTTTCCAGTTGCGGGACGTCAAAATCGACGGCCTGCAGCATCTTGATCAGAAAAGTCGGCGTGCCCGTCTCGAACCAGTAATTGCCAAAATCAAGCCTCGCGAAAGTGTTCAGGACACTGAACGGGTTGTAGATGTCCTCGCTTTCCTTGGCAAAGTGGTAACCGTCATAACGTTTTTTCATCTCGGCGAGCGTTTCCTCGTAGGTTTTACCGGTTCCCTCGGCCAACGCTTGCAGTTCCGGCTGGAAATTATCGACCAACTCGCTTTCGGAAATACCGCATATCCCGGCAAATTGCTTGTTCATGCTGATGTCCTGCAACTGATTGAGGTCGCTGAAGATGCTCACCTTCGAGAACTTGGTCACACCGGTGAGGAAGGCGAATCGCAAGTTAGCGTCCGAGCCTTTTAGCACGCCGTAAAAAGCTTTCAACACCGTGCGTATCTCGTCGTTCAGCGCAGGATTGTCCATGGTGGCAAGCAGGGGCTTGTCGTACTCGTCGACGAGTACGACCACCTTGCGTCCGGTTTTCTCGCGAGCCTGCTCGATGAGTTTGCTGAATCGCTTGGCGGGATCCGTCTCTCCCTCGAGGTTGATGCCGAGTTGTTTTTCGGTGCGCTCGAGATTCAGGTGGAGTGTGCCCTCGAGCCTGTCGACGCGAGCCACGTCGCCGAGCGTGAAATCGACGTAGACGACGGGATACTCGATCCACTCCTTTTCCAGCCCGGCGATGGCCAGTCCCTCGAATAACTCCTTCTTTCCCTGAAAGTACGCCTTGAGCGTCGAAAGGAACAGGCTCTTCCCGAACCGGCGCGGGCGGCCGAGGAAATAAGGCTTCCCGGAGCTGGCAAGGCGATAGACGTAAGCCGTTTTATCCGCATATAGATAACCATTCACGCGTAAATCTTCAAAATCCTGCACCCCCACGGGTAGTTTTCTGCTTGGAGTCATGGCGTAAAGTTTTGTGTTCTCGATAACGCGAACTTACGCGAAAAAGTTCGATCCTGCAAGCGGCGCAACAGCATGTTAAAGGCCGGACAAGCGCACGCAAAAAAACACCGGGTGGCGACAGCCACCCGGTGCAAGAAGTCTCGCGACGAGGATCACTCCTTGTCGTCGTATTCCTTGAGGATCTTGTCGACGTCCGCGACGGTCACGCGCCCGTAGACCTTGTCACCGACGAGGGCGACCGGCGCCAGGCCGCAGGCACCGACGCACCGCAGGCTGCCGAGGGAGAAGCGCCCGTCGGGGGTGACGTCGCCCACGTTGACGTTCAGGCGGCGCTTGAACTCGTCGAGTACCTTCTCGGATCCCCGCACGTAGCAGGCCGTGCCCATGCAGACGGAGATGGGATGCTTGCCCTTGGGCGTCATCGTGAAGAAGGAGTAGAAGGTCACGACCCCGTATACCCTCGAGACGGGAATGTTCAGTTGCTTGGCGATCACCTCCTGGACTTCCCGCGGCAGGTAACCGAGTTGCCCCTGGGCCTCGTGCAGGATGTTGATCAGTTCTCCCGTTTGGTTGCCGTGCTTGGCACAGATCTCGATCAGGGAGTCGATCGTGCACTTGGATAATGTTATTGTAGTCATACTTTCCTTCGTTTATTGTTCGATGATCTCTTTGCTCTTGTTGAAGTAGGAGGTGTGGAGCAGGTGATGGGCCTTCTCGCCGATCGGCTTGCCGAGGAACTCCTCGTAGAGATGGATAATGTAGGGATTCTCGTGCGATTTTCTCGACTTCTTCCCGGCGTCTTCCGCGTAAAGCGCGTTGGAGCGCGCCTTCAGGCGGGCGGAATCGCCGTGGTGCAGCGGTTGACCGCCCCCGCCGATGCAGCCGCCGGGGCAGGCCATGATCTCGATGGCGTGGTATTCCGAGCGCTTCTCCCGGATCTCCTCGAGCAGGGTGCGGGCGTTGCCCAGCCCGTGGGCGATACCGATCTTTAGCTCGAAGCCGCCGAGGTCGACGGTGGCCTTCTTGATGCCCTTCATGCCGCGCACGCTCTCGAAGTTGACGTTCTCGAGCGTCTTGCCGGTGTGCAGCTCGTAGGCCGTCCGCAGGGCCGCCTCCATGACGCCGCCGGAGGTGCCGAAGATGACGCCGGCGCCGGTGGACTCGCCCATCGGGTTGTCAAAATCGGCGTCCGGCAAGGCGTTGAAGTCGATGTTGTAGCGCTTGATCAGGCTGGCCAGCTCGCGCGTGGTGAGCGAGTAGTTCACGTCCGGGTCGCCGTCGACCTTGAACTCGTCGCGGGCACACTCGTATTTCTTCGCCAAACAGGGCATGATGGAGACGACGACGAGATCCTCGCGCTTGACGCCTGCCTGTCGCGCCCACCAGCTCTTGGCGATGGAGCCGAACATCTGTTGCGGGGAACGCGCGGAGGAGGGAATGTCCAGTATGTCGGGGAAGTAGTGCTCGAAGAAATTGACCCACGCGGGGCAGCAGGAGGTGAGGATCGGGAGCGCCACCCGCTTGTCGCCGCCGAGGAAGCGGGTGAGGCGGTCGAGCAGTTCGGAGCCTTCTTCCATGATGGTCAGGTCGGCGGCGAAGTCGGTGTCGAACACCTTGTCGAAACCCATCTCGCGCAGCGCGGCCACCATCTTGCCGGTGACGGCGGTACCGGCGGGCAGGTCGAACTCCTCGCCCAGCGCCGCGCGGACGGCCGGCGCGGTTTGCACGATGACCGTCTTGGCGGGGTTGGCCAGGTCGTCGAGGAGGCGGTTCGACTGGTCGTTTTCCGTCAAGGCCCCCACGGGACAGACGGCGACGCACTGCCCGCAGTAGGTGCACTCCGACTCGGAGAGCGGTTGCCCGAAGGCCGGGGAGATGGTGGCGCCGAAGCCGCGGTTCACGGCGGTCAACGCGCCCACGGTCTGTACCTTGTTGCACATCATCTCGCAGCGGCGGCAGTAGATGCACTTGCTCATGTCGCGGATGATGGAGGGGGAGCTTTCCTTCACGTGGTTCGAGCGCTCGCCCTTGAAGGGGATGTCTCTTATCTTCAGCCGCACGGCCATCGCTTGCAGGTCGCAGTTGCCCGACTTGGGGCAGACGAGGCAGTCGGTCGGGTGGTCGGAGAGGATCAGCTCGAGCACGGTTCTCTGGGCGTTCATCACCCGCGCGGTGGTCGTCCTGACTTTCATCCCCTCCTCGCAGCGGGTGGCGCACGCGGGGGCGAGGTTGCGCCTGCCCTCCACCTCGACCACGCATATCCTGCACGAGGCGGGGAGGTTGGAGATGCACATGTCCTGCAGGTTCATGTAGCAGAGGGAGGGGACGTGTATGCCGGTGCCCCGGGCCGCGTCGAGGATGGAGGTGCCCTTCGGCACTTCCACCTCGTGATGATCTATTTGTAGTTTAATCGTTTGTTCCATGATGGTTTTTAAATTGGGTGATGCCGTTCATCGAACGGAGATGGCTTTGAACTTACATTTCTCGACGCACGTGCCGCACTTGATGCACTTGTCCGTGTCGATGGTGTGCGGCACCTTGCGCTCCCCGATGATGGCCTCCGTCGGGCAGGTGCGCATGCAGAGGGTGCAGCCGATGCACAGTTGCGGGTCGATCACGTAGGAGAGTAGCTCCTTGCAGCGTCCCGCCGGGCACTTGCGCGCGTTGATGTGCACGAGGTACTCGTCGAGGAAGTTGTCGAGCGTGGAGAGCACCGGGTTGGGCGAGGTTTGCCCCAGCCCGCAGAGGGCGGTGTCCTTGATCACCTTCCCGAGGTTCCGCAGGCGGTCGATGTCTTCCATCTCGCCGTTGCCTCGCGAGATCTTGTCGAGGATCTCGTAGAGGCGCTTGTTGCCCACGCGGCAGGGGGTGCACTTCCCGCACGACTCCTCGACGGTGAAGTCGAGGTAGAACTTGGCCACGGCGACCATGCAGTCGTCCTCGTCCATCACGATCATCCCGCCGGATCCCATCATGGAGCCGGAGGCGAGCAGGTTGTCGAAGTCGATCGGCACGTCGAGGTGCTTCTCCGTCAGGCAACCGCCGGAGGGGCCGCCGGTCTGCACGGCCTTGAATCGCTTGCCGTGCTTGATGCCGCCGCCGATCTCGTAGATCACCTCCCGGAGGGTGGTGCCCATGGGCACTTCGATGAGTCCCACGTTGTTGATCTTCCCGGCGAGGGCGAATACCTTGGTGCCCTTGGAGCGCTCCGTGCCGATCTTGTTGAACCAGTTGGCCCCCTTCGTGATGATGACGGGGATGTTGGCGAGGGTCTCCACGTTGTTCACGTTCGTCGGGCGGTTGAGGTAGCCGGCCTCGGCGGGGAAGGGGGGCTTCATCGTCGGTTCCCCGCGCGCGCCCTCCATGGAGTGGATCAGGGCGGTCTCCTCGCCGCAGACGAAGGCGCCCGCCCCGTAGCGAAGCTCGATGGAGAAGCTGAAGTCGCTCCCCAGGATGCCCTCGCCCAGCAGCCCGTACTCTCGCGCCTGCTGCAAGGCGATCTTCAGGCGCTGGATGGCCAGCGGGTACTCGGCGCGGATGTATACCAGTCCCTTGCTCGCCCCGATGCTGTAGCCGCAGATGGCCATCGCCTCGATGACGGAGTGCGGGTCGCCTTCCATGATAGACCTGTCCATGAACGCCCCCGGGTCACCCTCGTCGGCGTTGCAGACCACGTATTTCTGGTCGGACTGGTACTTGCTGGCAAATTCCCACTTCAGGCCGGTGGGGAAGCCGCCCCCGCCGCGCCCGCGTAGCCCGGAGAGCTTGATCTCGTTGACCACCTCCTGCGGGGTCATCTCGCTCACGCACTTGGCCAGCGCGGCGTAGCCGTCGCGGGAGATGTACTCTTCGATGTTTTCCGGGTCGATAAAGCCGCAGTTGCGCAGCGCCACGCGCAGTTGTTTCTGGTAGAAGCCCATGTGTCTGGAATCGCTCACGCTGGCCTGTTGCTTGGGATCCTTGTAGAGCAGTCGCTCGACTTTTCTTCCCTTGATGATGTGCTCCTTGACGATCTCGGCGGCATCGTTCGGCGTCACCCGCGTGTAGAAGGTGTTGTCGGGCATGATCTTCACGATCGGCCCCTGCTCGCAAAAGCCGAAGCAACCGGTGGCGATCACCTGTACTTCCCCGGCGAGATTGTTCTCCTTCAGCGCCTCTTCCAATTTTGCGATGATGCCCAGGCTGTTGGAAGCCCGGCAACCGGTGCCACCGCAAACGAGCACGTGCATTTTATAACTCATGTTGAAATATTGATTATGGTTTTAGTGATTATGATTCGTGGATCGTGTGGTAATTCACGGGGATGATGCCCTCTACCAGCTCGTCGTGCTTCAGGTATTTCTGGATGATCTCCCCGGCGCGCGCGACGGTGACGTCCCCGAAGACGAGCGGCTCCTTGCCGGGTTTGGTGATCTCCACGGTCGGCTCGGCGTAGCAGTAGCCCATGCACCCGGTCTGGGTCACCACCGCCCGGATGCCGTTCTCCTCGAGGTGGTCGATAAAATAGGTCATGGTCTCCTTGCTCCCGGCGGCGATCCCGCACGTGGCCATGGCCACCTTGATCTGGATCAGTTCCTCGACTTGTTCGCTCTTTTCGCGCAAGTCCATTTTTGCCTGTACGTTCTCTTTGATCCGCTTGAGATCGGCGAGTGATTTGATTTTTTCCATGTGGTTTTTATATGTTTCTATTGTTATATCTCGATTTCCTTGATGTTTTCCGCGATCATCTCCCGGAGGGCCGCGACGATGTCGGGGTCGTCCAGCGGCACGTCGCCGAGAAAGTCCTTGACCTCTCTCGAGTTAAAGGTGTACTCGCCCTTGTCGGTGACGTGCCTGTAGCGCACCTCCACGCCCGGGTTGGCCGCGACGAGCAGGACGATGGTACCGGGGATATCGCCCGCGGGGGGGCGATCGAGGTGCGAGTAAGTGAAAAAGGCCCGGACAGTGGCGCCCTCCCCGGGCGCGGACTGGATGGTGACGGAGCCGCCCGTTGCCTCCGCGTTTTGCTTGAGCAGCGGGATGCCGAGGCCCACCTTGCGGGTCGTCCGGCTGGTGAAAAAGGGGTCGGTGACCCGCGCGACGGTCGCGGCGTCCATCCCTTCCCCGTTATCGCGGATGGTGATGATGAACGCGTCCCGCGGGATACGTTCCTCGACGTCAATCTCGATCCGGGTGGCCCTGGCCCGGATAGAATTTTGAGCGATGTCCATGATATGAGCAGATAAGTCTTGCACCAGCAACTTTCAATTTAACGCTATTTTCCCTGTATAACTTCTATTTTTGAAGTTGGTGACAAATGTAGGTTAAATATTACAATCCACAAAGGCCTAAAGGCAAATTCCAGAACGTTATACGTAATTTTAAATCAATCTAAGTAGGCGACCCTTCAAACGGGGGAGGAGGCGCAGTTCCCCGGCGCTCGCGCGGGCACGCCGTCACTCCTCTTTTATCCTGAAGACAAAGCCGGAGGAGGTCATCCATTTGCCTCCTTGCGAGGCGGTAAAGAGGTAGGCGGGCTTTCCCTCTTTCATCAACAACTGGGGACGTTCAAAGCGCCCGTAACGCTTGAGGTGCGACGGGGCGGGTGGCTGTTCGATATACGCCCCGGCTCCCAGCCAGCCGACGAGCGGTTCCGACCAGTGTAGCCCGTCGTCCGATTCGAAGTAAAGCCCGACCGTGTGATCATAAAAACCCATGTCGCGCATCAACATCTTGAAACGCCCGTTCTCGAACCAGATGTAGGCGTCCTCCACCTGCCGGTTTTCCCCGCGCGCGGAGAAGTCGACGACGGGATTCCCCTCGTACCGGCGGTAAGGGCCGTCGATCCGGTCGGCGAAGGCAACCCCGTACTTGCGATTCCCCGCGATCCCGTTGACCCGCGCGCCGAGGTATTCCGCCCGGTTGCAGGACTTGTAATATAGCCAAAATCCCCCGTCCGGGTGAGCCAGCAAGGCGGGATTCGTCGTGATGTAATCATCCCACGCACCCTCCTCGCCGGGATATAAGAGAGGCTCTTCGCAGCGTTCCCACGGCCCCCAAGGCGAATCTGCCACGGCGTACCCGATGCGCTTGGTGGCGAAATTCCCGTTCGACGTGCCCATGTAAAAAAGCCAGTAGCGCCCGCCCGCCCGGTAGATCGAGGGGTTATGGCACGTCGTCGCATCGAAGAAGCCGGGCCGTGGCGCCAGCACCGTCTCCACGTACCTGTAAGGCCCTTCCGGGGCGTCGGCCACGGCGTGCGCGATCTCGCACCGTCCGATCCATCCTCCCATCCCGTGCCGTTTCTCCCAGCGGGAATAAAAGACGTGCACCTTCCCCTCCTCGTCGAACAGCGGCGCGCAGCACCACACGTAATACCCCTCCTCCTCCAAAATGCGCCCGACAGGCTCCAACCGCTTGCAAAACGTGGAGATCACCGAGTCGGGATAAGCGCCCACTGCTTGTCCCTCTTGTGCTATTATCCGTGCTATTGGCAAGAAAGCCAAAACGATCCATGTAACCATCCATTTTTTCATCATCTTCGTGTGCATTAATGTAAAACAACGTTTGCACCGTCCCGCCACGCGGGAAAACGGCGCTTGAAAGTATGGATTTTTCACGAATAAATAAACACCTCTCGCCTAAATCTTTTTTTTGAGAATCCGACTAACCATCTATTGTCTCTGCCCGTTTTTGGGGACACAGTACCCTGTACAGCATTCACATTTATACCCACATCATTAACCGGTAAACATTTTTTTTTCATACCTTTGTCGCCGTAATTAACGATTACCGGCATGAGGTATTTTTTATTGCTTTTGACGCTTCTTTTGCAGTTCAGCGCATCGGGTTATAATATCCATAACCCGTATAAAAACCATGCGCAAAATACACTGACTTCAGAAAATACCAACCAAAATGAACGTAGTAAGATATGATGACGCTGTTCAACGGGGAGAATAATGGCTTGAAGATAATGGACACAGTAGTTTGCTGAAAAAACAAAGTAAAATATGGGTAGTAAGAATCTGTTGCTGCATTGTATATGAATAAAGAGAAAATAAATTTGGAGTTTTTAGAAATTTCCAAGAAAAAGATAATTACGGGCGATATATTTGTTCTAAAACCCCCAAAAATGAAATTTTATTATGGGATAGTGGCAAATGCAGATGCTAAAATGTTTAGTGCTGAGAGAATATTACACATACATTTTTTCGATTTTTCGACTAATGATTACAACACTGTACCAAATAAACTATATGATAGTAATTTGTTAATTCCCCCTGTTCTTACAAATAAAATTGCTTGGCAAAAAGGATATTTTAAAACTATTGGAAATGTTACAATAGAAAAATTCAGAACGATCAAAGAGGCTTCTTTTTATTATTATAATGGAGAAATCTTTGATGATAATAGCCATCAATTATCCAAACCATACTCAATAGAAACGACAGGTTCGTTTTCTATTACAAGTCATTTGAATATTGATAATTTAATGAGTTTGAGATTAGGAATACCGTTGGCTGTTTCGCCTCCTGAAAATTGGAATCCATATTGGTATCAAGAAGAACTTCGCAAAAAATATAATTGGTAATGTCTCCTAATCGGGGTTAAGAATGGACTTTTTTGATAAAGGAGGGGCTAAACAAGCAGACTGCGTACTGAAAAATAAATTATTGGAAGATTACAAAGAACATAACAATGACAATTTACCCGCGGAGAATAAAACATATCACTAAGAATTAAAAATATGGGAACTTTTTTAACGATAACTTCTGAGTTAAGATACGCCGGAAGTTTTGAGGCTAATGTAAAGCAAAACAAAGTTGTAGGATATATAAGCGATAACTTACAGAGCATGGCTTGGCAAGAGTCGGTATCTGATCAATTACAAAAAGTAGATAGGCACCACACTTCATTAAGCATTATTTTGAGATTATTTCATAGAGAAGACATTGAGAAAGGTAGATTAAAATCGTATGCCCGGTATATCCAAAAAAAAGATGAACTTGAAATAGACCAAATGTTGGTTTTGGACGAGTATGTAGATTTGCCGGAAGATGAGATGAGAAAACAACTCTGCGATGTTGTTTTTGATTATGTAAAAGAGTTATTGATAAAATACAAAGCCCGATTTCAAAATTTTGACGCCATTGCTTTTATTTCCTTGTTTGAAGAGCGAATAAAAAGAATTAAAAATCAGGAATTTGAAGATGATTATTATGAATCGGTATCTTTTGCCATGCAAAAAAAAGCAGAAGAAATAAAGAACAAACTCAACCCTCACAAGCAAACATGAAAAAAACAGGCTATTGGTTTGTTCTCCTCGCAGGAGTCATCGCCTCCTGCTCTCCGGTGTCCTCCTTTTCCGCGAGGGAACGAGCGCTTGTCCGGGGAGGCGTCGCGGAGGATCCCTTTAGGGTGTTGCAGGTCACCAACCGGGCGGACTCGCTCTTGCTCCGCGTCCCGTGTACCGACGTCCAAAATTTTGCCGACCCCTTGCTCGCACGTTGCATCGAACGTTTGCGAAAGACCCTCATCGTCGAAGATGGGGTAGGCATAGCAGCCCCACAGGTAGGTATCTCGAAGAATATTTTCCTTTTCATGCGCGTGGACCTGCCCGGCACACCGGTCGTCGCGGCCATTAACCCCAGGATCGTCAACCACCCGGACACGACCGTTTGCTTCGAGCGCGACGGCTGTCTCTCCATCCCCGGTGTTCAAGGGAACTCCACCCGCTACCCCTGGATCGAGGTGGAGTACCGTGACGAACGAGGCGAGGTCATCCGCGAGCGCCTTGAAGGGTATAGCCGCCGCGGGAATTTCACGGCCGTGATCTTCCAACACGAGTTCGACCACACGCGAGGCGTGCTCTTTATCGACAAATTGTGCGATCTCCCGAAGGAATTTTAAGAGGATAAGGTTTGTTATTCGGAACACCTCGCCATGCGATTGATCACCGGGCTTTCCGTTCTCACGTGAACGACATGAATTTCTCATTCGTGCAAGATACTCGCGTCGTGATTCGTCATTTCTAACTCGCGACTGGCGCGAGCGATATTTTTCGAGGCGTTTCCCCGGGTTGCCTTGAAAATAGGGCAAAAGTGACGGGGTTTTTGACGCGTTTCGCGTCGAAATGATTCCATGCCGGCGGGGGGATATCGTACTTTCGCGCACTCTATTTCAAAGCGGAAAGATGAAGATTCGTATGATCATTTCCTGTTGCTTCTTATTCTTTTTGGTGATCCCCCGGTACGGCGCCGTCGCAGCGGTCGACGAGTTCCCGTCGCATCCGCGGCGGGCGAGTGGCGTTTCCCAGGAGAAGTCCCGTTTCCGGCACGAGCAATGGATTATCCCGTCGGTACTGATGACGTACGGGACAATCGAGGCGTCGATGGGCCGTAAGCTTCGTTTGCTGAACCGCGTCATCGGGGGCAAGATCACCGCCCGCCCGCCCGCGAAGATCCGGGTGGACGACTACTCGCAGTACCTGCCTATCGCGAGCGCGTACACGCTCGACCTCGCCGGGATCCGGGGAAGGCATAACCTCTTGGCGAAGACGGAGATCTTGGGCACGGCGACCCTCTTCCTCGTCGCCACGGTCAACGGCATGAAATACACGGTGCGGGAGAGGCGCCCCGATCGATCCGCCGCCAACTCGTTC
>JAISAV010000100.1 GCA_031266545.1 Odoribacteraceae bacterium
GCGGCGAATCCCTGCATCAGGTAGCCCCGGAACATGCACTCCTCCCACGCCACCTGAAAGGGCAGGAAAACGAGCAGCACGAGGCAGGTTGCCAAGAACGGGAACAGGTCGAACTGGAAGCGTAACGAGGAGGAATCCACGAGGCAAGTGATCCCGAAGGTCAGGAACGTCAGCCCTCCCCAGACGATCGCGGCAAAGAAGAAGCGCCTGAAATCAAACCGGACACGCCCGGAAAAGAGGTCGATCACGCGCTTCCCGTGGAGATACTTGACGCACGCGAGGAGCGCCAGCAGCGCCACCACGAAAGAAAATAGCATCAATGCCAAATCAACAAGCGACCCGGTAGCGACGACCCTCTCTCCCGAGGCTAGCGACTTGAAATTATATACCGCAAAAGGAATGGCGCCCACTTGCATCGCCACGAACACGACCAACACGGTGAACAGGTACATGTACCAGCGATTATCTCTCCCCCGATAAGCCTTCTCTAAAAACATCTCTCCTTTATTTAAAGATTACCATTATAAACGATCGCCGACGGAGCCGAGCATCCGCTCAAGGCTATACTCGTCCTGCACCAGCACCTGCCGCGCCTTGCTCCCCTCGAAAGGCCCGACGATACCGGCCCTCGACAGTTGATCCATGATCCTCCCCGCGCGGGCGTACCCGATGGAAAAGCGGCGCTGGATCGAGGAAGTGGAGCCTTGCTGGGTGCTCACCACGAGCCGGGCCGCGTCATCGAAGAGGGGATCCTTGCCCCCCACGTCGGCCTCGCTACTCGCGACGCCCTCCCCCTCCTCGTGATACTCGGGCAACTCGTAGGCGGCGGGATATCCCTGTTGCGAGGCGATATACTGGGTGATTTTCTCCACCTCGGGGGTATCCACGAAGGCGCACTGCACGCGGGTAACGTCGTTCCCCACGGAGATAAGCATGTCGCCCCGCCCGACCAGCTGGTTGGCGCCCGTGGAATCGAGGATCACGCGGGAGTCGACGGCGGCGGCCACCTTGAAGGCGATGCGCGCCGGGAAATTCGCCTTGATCACCCCGGTGATGATGTTCGCCGACGGGCGCTGGGTGGCGATGATCATGTGAATCCCCACGGCCCGCGCCAACTGGGCGATGCGGGCGATGGGCAGTTCCACCTCCTTGCCCGCGGTCATGATCAGGTCGCCAAACTCGTCCACCACCACCACGATATACGGGAGGAAGCGATGACCGTGCAGCGGGTTCAACTCCCGCGCGACGAACTTGTCATTATACTCCTTGACGTTCCGCGTCTTCGCCGACTTCAACAGGTCGTAACGGGTATCCATCTCGACGCACAGCGATTTCAACGTGGTGATCACCTTGGCGGTCTCCGTGATGATGGCGTCCTCTTCCCCGGGCAGCTTCGCGAGGAAGTGGCGCTCGATGATCGAGTAGATGCTCAATTCCACCTTTTTGGGATCGATCATCACGAACTTCAATTGCGCGGGATGCTTTTTGTATAACAACGAAGTAATGATAGCGTTCAACCCGACCGACTTCCCCTGTCCCGTGGCGCCGGCCACCAGCAGGTGAGGCATCTTCGTCAAGTCAAACGTGTAAGGCTCGTTCGCGATCGTGCGCCCCAGCGCGACGGGGAGGGCGTACCTCGACTCCTGAAACTTCTTGGAGGAGAGTATCCCCCGCATCGAGACGATCTCCGGCTGCTGGTTGGGCACCTCGATGCCGACCGTGCCCGCCCCCGGTATCGGGGCGATGATACGGATTCCCAGCGCCGCGAGGCTCAGCGCGATATCATCTTCCAGCCTCTTGATCCACGCGATCTTCACGCCGGGGGCGGGGACGATCTCGTAGAGCGTCACCGTCGGCCCCACCGTCACCTTGATCTTGGTGATCTCGATCTTGTAATTGCGCAGCGTCTCGACGATCGTCTTTTGATTGACTTCCAGCTCCTCCTGCGTGACCTTCGGGGTATCCGACGAGTGCTCCTCCAGCAAATCGAGCGGGGGAACTTTATAGCGAGAAAGATCCAGCGTCGGGTCGTAATCCTCCTCCGGTTGCAGGTTCGTGTCGATGCGTTCCTCGCGCCGCGTCGTCGTCACGGTCACCTCCACGTCGTCATCGTGAAAACCCGTGAACGGCTCCTCCGGCAGGGGATCTTCCGCGTCGGGAGGGAAAGGCGCGTCCCGTTCCTCGCGAGACGTATCTTCCTCCTCCTCTTGCCGTTGCCGCTCCTTCTCCTCTTGTTGCTGCCACTCCCGTTCCCGGCGCGCCAGCAGCCGGGCTGCCTCGCGCTCGGCCCTCCGGGCTGCATACGCCCTGAACGCCGCGACGCACCTCCTGAAGATCCCGTTAAAACCGAAAATAAAGATCACGATAAACGTGAAAACGAGCAGGAGAAGCGTCCCCGGCTTCCCTAACTGGTTATTAAGCCACTCGCTGACAAAATAACCGTGTATCCCGCCGGGGAAAAGGTAGCCGGTGGGGAAAAAATGCGAGACGTAACCGAGGAACAGGGACACCCAGATGACCAAGACAATCCCGACGATCATCTTCAACGCGAACTGCTTCACCGGCCTGTTAAAAAAGCGGCGACTGATCAGGTAGAGCAAGTAGCAGAAAATAAAGGAAGCGACCCCGAACGAATTATTGATTAACTGGTCGGCAAGCAGCGCACCCAGCGTCCCCATCGGGTTACCGGCCCGCTCGCGGGTGACGTCGCTCATCGAGAGATCGACGAGGCTTTGATCCACGCCGCCCTTGAAGAAGAAGCCCGCCAGCGCCAGGAACATGTAGAAAGAAAAAAGCAAGAACAGCGCGCCCAGCGCGACGCGTAGACGGCCGTCCATTTTATAACCGGTTGTTTTCTTATGCTTTACAGGCTTTACTTTCTGGATCATGTCATGTATTTTAGTGCCGCCGAAGTTACGATTTTGATTCCAGATACAAAAGATGTCCCGCGAATTTTTCTCGCCGGGAGCTTTCGCGGGAGAATGAGCGGGCGAAAATCACGTTTCTACCGGTCATTCCCGCGTGGAAACCGGCCGTCATCGACCCTGCTTTGGTTAAGGTTTTATTAATTAAGATTCTCTTAATAGCCCGGTGGCAAGAATATTGCTAACATCACGGCCGGAATTATAACTGATTTTGCAAACCAATAAATATGATTGTTATGAAAGCAAGAATAGCCTTGATGACCGCTGGATTCGGTTTGTTGGGAGGTTTTATCGCCTTCCTTGTTGCAGATACCTTTAGAGCGAGCCGGTTAGATGCGCCCCCTCGCGTCGAGGTCACCTCCCCGGTGATGGCGAGCCGGGTTGCCATGAACGTCCCCACCTCCTCCTTGCCGGGGCTTCCCGGCACGGTAGACTTGCGCGAGGCTGCCAAAATGGCGGTGCCCGCCGTGGCGCACGTCACCACGTTGCAGGTGGGGAGGGGGTACGCACGTGATCCCCTCTGGGAATTTTTCTACGGTGGCACGCCCCGCTCGCGGGAAATTCCCCAGCGCGTGGGGATCGGTTCCGGGGTGATCATCTCGGGAGACGGGTACATCGTGACGAACAACCACGTGATCGACAACAGCGACCGCATCACGGTCACCCTCGATAATAAAAAGGAGTACGAGGCCAAGGTGATCGGCAAGGATCCCCTGACGGACATCGCGCTGCTCAAGATAGAGGAGAAAAACCTGCCTTACCTGCCCTACGGCAACTCCGACGACGTGGAGCCGGGCGAGTGGGTGCTGGCCGTGGGCAACCCTTACAACCTGACCTCCACGGTGACCGCCGGGATCATCAGCGCCAAGGCGCGGGAGTTAGGCATGGCCCGCGACCGGATGAACCTCGAATCGTTCTTGCAGACGGACGCGGCGGTAAACGCCGGGAATAGCGGCGGGGCGCTGGTGAACGCGCGCGGGGAACTGATCGGCATCAACACCGCCATATCCTCCCCCACGGGCAACTTCTCCGGCTACGCCTTTGCCGTGCCGGTGAACATCGTGCACAAGGTGGTGGAAAACCTGAAGGAGTTCGGGACGGTCCGTCGCGCCTTGCTCGGCGTGTCCATGAGCGAGATCACCCCCGAGCTTGCCCGGGAATTGAACTTGACGGACATGAACGGTATCTACGTGCACGAGGCCATCCCCGGCGGGGCGGCGCGCAAGGCCGGGCTGGAAAAAGGGGACATCATCAAGTCCATCAACGGGATCGCCGTCGGCACGGCCCCTGCCTTCCACGGGCAACTGGCCAAGTACAACCCGGGGACGCGCGTGACCCTCTCCGTGTCGCGGGGCAACAAGGAGAAAGATTTCGAGGTGGTGCTGCAAGACACGTACGGCGACGTTGACCGGCTTTCCGCCGGGGGCGACGTGCTGGGGGCGACCGTGGAACCGCTGACCCCGGCGGAACGGGGACGCTACCGCGTCAATGCCGGCGTGAAGATCACCGGCCTGAAAAGCGGGCCGCTGGAAGCGACCGGCCTCCGGCAAGGACACGTCATCGTGAAGGTCAACAGCATATTTATTCACGACCGGGAGGAACTGGCGAAAGCCATGAAAACGGCGGAAAACGAGGGCGTTCTCATCACGGCCATCTCGCCGCGCGGGCGCGTGGAGTACTTCGCCCTCTCCTTGCAGGATTAAAAAAAGTTAATATAATGGATACGGCAACCGGTGCACGTTGGCATGTGGGGAAAATGTGCTACCTTCGCGCCATATTGGGGAGAATATAGTACGAACGTTATGAGACAGTTAAAAATAACAAAATCTATCACGAATCGAGAGAGTGCTTCTCTCGATAAATATTTGCAAGAGATCGGGAAAGAGGAATTAATCACGGTAGAAGAAGAGGTCGAGCTAGCCCAGCGAATCAGGAAAGGGGATCAACGCGCGTTAGAGAAGTTGACGCGCGCGAACCTCCGTTTCGTGGTTTCCGTCGCCAAGCAATACCAGAACCAGGGATTAAGCCTCCCGGACCTGATCAACGAGGGCAACCTGGGGTTGATCAAGGCCGCCGAGAAATTCGACGAGACGCGGGGATTCAAGTTCATCTCCTACGCCGTCTGGTGGATCCGCCAGTCCATCTTGCAGGCGCTGGCCGAGCAATCGCGCATCGTCCGCTTGCCGTTGAATCAAGTGGGATCGCTGAACAAGATCAACAAGGCCCTCTCCCGCTTCGAGCAGGAGCACGAGCGTCGTCCCTCCCCGGAAGAACTGGCCGATACGCTGGACATCCCGGCGGAGAAGGTGGCCGACACCCTGCGGGTCTCCGGGCGTCACATCTCCGTGGACGCCCCGTTCGTGGAGGGCGAGGACAACAGCCTGCTGGACGTGCTGATCAACGATGACTCCCCCGTCGCGGACAAGACGCTGATCAACGAGTCTCTCTCCACGGAGGTAGAGCGCGCGCTCGCCACGCTGACCGAGCGCGAGAGCGACATCATCCGCCTCTTCTTCGGCATCAACTCCCAGGAAATGACGCTCGAGGAGATCGGCGAGAAGTTCGGCCTCACCCGCGAACGCGTCCGCCAGATCAAGGAAAAGGCCATCCGTCGCCTGCGCCACTCCTCGCGCAGCAAGTTACTGAAGACATATTTAGGCTAAGTTTAATTGGTTATGGACAGGCCGTCGTGGCCATCCCCCGCTCGAGGTGCTCGCGCGGGGGATTTTTTTTCGCCCGTCACGTGCCGGGGTGTAGCCGCTTGTCCCGCTCGAGCAGGTACTCGCGCAACTTCCGGATGGCCCCGTACTTCAACGTCTTGACGGTATTGACGGAGACATCGAGGATCAGGGAAATCTCCTTGTTCTCGTGTCCCGCGAGGAGCAGGCGCATGACGCGGGCGCTCTGTTCCGGGAGGTGATCGATGGCCTCGACGAGGATCCGGCTCGTCTCCTCCTCTATCAACATGTTTAACACGACGGGATCCTCCCGTTCCGGGGTCGCAATTTTCTTGTACCTCCTCTCCTCCCTCCGGTTACTCCTGAGGTAGTTCAGCGCCTCGTTCTTGATCGCCGTGAAAAGAAACCCCTCGATAGAACCCATCTCCCGGTGGAGGTACCTCCTCTCCCAGAAACGAACGATCACCTCCTGGGTGATGTCTTGCGCGACGTCCGGCGAGGTGACAAGCTTGAGCGCCGCCGCATACAGCGCCGCGTAATGCTTGCAAATGATCTTCTCTAGTTCGAGAATTTTGTTCATATACCCGTGTGCGTGATTTGGGGCGGTAAGAAAGGGAAATATTTTCACAAAAAAAATATTTATCCCAAAAAGCATCCGGGACATTTACCGGTCACGCGGATAATCATCTTGCCCGTAAGAGATAATCATGCCTAGCTACGGTAAAATACTCTTTTTTCTACCAATATCTCTCCACTCGCAAGCTTTCGCGAGAACGCGAAACGGCAAACTGGGGTCACGGCAAGCTTTCGCGAGAACGCGAAATGGCAAACTGGGTCCGTGGCAAGCTTTCGCGGAAACGCGAAATGGCAAACTGGATTTATGGCAAGCTTTCGCGGGAACGCGAAATGGCAAACTGGGGTCACGGCAAGCTTTCGCGAGAACGCGAAACGGCAAACTAGGGTCACGGCAAGCTTTCGCGAGAACGCGAAACGGCAAACTGGGGTCACGGCAAGCTTTCGCAAGAACGCGAAATGGCAAACTGGGTCCGTGGCAAGCTTTCGCGGAAACGCGAAATGGCAAACCGAGTTCACGGCAAGCTTTCGCGAGAACGCGAAACGGCAAACGGGGTTCATGGCAAGTTTTCCGCAAGAGCGAACGGGGCACGCGAGGGGGTAAATGCCCCCTCGCACAGTCGCACAACAAATATTTTGATAGTTTATATAATTTTTCGCCCACTTCATTCATCCCTTCATGGTCTCTGTGGTGTTATATTGGAAAATTTTTTACGACAAATAGGTTTTATGACAAGTAACAGGGCACGACAACTGGCAGAAATCATCGTCCGGGTAAGGTTAAAGACCGCCTCCCCGGAAGAAAGGGCGCTCTTGAACGCGTGGCTGGACGAGGGAGAGGCGAATCGCCTCCTGTTCAAGCGGGTCACGCGGGGTGAAGCCCTCGCGTGGAGAGTGCGTACGGGAGCCGACGCGGCCCGGCCGGTCGATCGCGGCGACGTGTACGGCGAGGTATATCGCCGGTTACTCGCCCACCGGGGTCGTAGAAGGAGGTGGCTCGCGTGGGGCGGCATGGGAGTCGCCGCGTGCCTCGCGTCGATGTTGAGCCTGTTGCCGCCGCAGGAGGTCGCGGAGGACCCGCGACCGGAAACCACCCTCGTCACCCCGGCGCAGCGAGGGAAGATCAACCAGATCTTCAACGAGGGTGGTAGCGTCAACCTCGACGACGGGTTCGCTGTCGTGCTCCAGCACGCCCCTTTTAACGTGAAAGACACGGCGACGAACGTGCTGCGATACCAGATCAGCGCGGACAGCCT
>JAISAV010000110.1 GCA_031266545.1 Odoribacteraceae bacterium
GACACGTCAAGGGAACGAATAAGCCTTGAACACGCATATCATGTAGGAATGAAATCAAGAACTCTATTAATAACCACGTGAAACGCATGATATGTTGAATGTTTTAAAGATGGAGAAAGTGAGCGGTCAGGATACGAGTGATCCCGGGATAACACCGGTGATCTTGAATGCATTGAAGGCAGGAAGTCACGATGCATACAAGGAGGTTTACCTTCATTACGCGGATCCCGTGTTTCACTTTCTCAAATTGCTGATGCGCTCCGAGGAGGACGCCAAGGAGATCACCCAGGAGGTATTCATACAGTTATGGGAAAAACGGGGCAGGGTGGATCCCGCGAAGTCGATCAAGGGATACCTCTACACCATCGCGCGAAATGCCGCCATGAATTTCTTTGAACGCAAGAAGGTGTATTCCAAATACGCCACGTTCGTTCACTGCCTGCAAGAGGAGAGTTCGGCCTCGTCCGAGGACATCATCATGGCCCAGGAGATGGCCACGTTGATCGACGCGGCGATCAGCCGGATGCCCACCCAGCGACAGAAAGTGTTCCTGCTGAGCCGCGAGGAAGGCTTGAGCATGGACGAGATCGCGCAACAACTCAACATCAGCAAAAACACGGTGGAGAGCCATCTGTCCACCGCTAAAAAAGAGATCCGGGAGATACTCGCGTAAACAAGGAAAATAGCTACCTTTGAGGTGGTTTTAACGAAAACACGTGCACTTCTTCCCGAGAAATGCAGGTTATGGAACAAAGAGAACATGAATGTAAAAAAGATTGTCGATAAATATTTCGCCGGGGAATTGCCCGCGCCGCTCGCGGAAAAGGTGCGGGCATGGCTGCTGCATGACAAGACCGGGGATGCAGAGAAGGAGGAGGCGCTCGAGAAAGCGTGGAATCGCATCGTGAAGTATCACGATGAGCCGCAACCCTTCGCCGTGGAGTCGTTCGAGGAGATCCAAGCGCGGCTCTTCCCGGTACGGGCGCCCCGGAAAAAACGGGGTTCGTGGAGGCTCGTCGCCCAGGTCGCCGCCGTGCTCTTGCCCCTCCTCGCGATAGGCGGGGGCACGTGGGTGCTGGTGACCGCCCGGGCGGAACAACCGACGCCGCGGACGGTGGTCGAGGCTTCCGGCGCCGCCACGCGCCGCGTAGTCTTGTCGGACGGCACGGACGTGGTGCTCAATGCCAGTTCCTCTCTCGCGTACAGCGAGGAGCGCAAGGTCGCGCTGGATGGAGAAGCCTTTTTCAAGGTGGCCAAGAACGAGAAACCCTTTGTCGTGACGGCCGGGGAGGTCACGGTGACCGTGCTCGGCACGACTTTTAACGTGGAGGCTTACCCCGACCGGGAGCGGGTGAAGGTGACCCTGTTTGAAGGTAAGGTAAAACTGGAAAGCAAGCACGGGAGCCGCGTCCTGAACGCCGGTGAGGAGTTACTCTTCGACCCGGGGGCGAGCGACTACCTGTTGACCCCCGTCGACCGGGCAAGGCGGCAGCCGGAATGGTGCGCGGCCCCCTCTCCCGCGCTGGCCATCTCGAAATTCGACGAGATCCTCGACCGGATCGCCACGCGATACAACGTCTCGATCAAGAACAACCGGCCGGAATTAAACGAGGACGCCTACACGTTCCTCCTCGACGAGGAGGAGACCCTCGACGGCACGCTGCGCGTCCTGCAACTGCTCGGCCAAAAATTCACGTACAAGGTGGAGGGAAACGTCGTCACCATCGAATAAGAGGACGGCACTCATTTTGTGGGGCCGGATCGCGGGATAATTCACGATTTAATACTATTTTCGTGACGTCAAATCACGAATATGTCAAAGAAACATCAAAAAACAGAGAAGAGCGCCGGGAAGCGAGAACTTCGCTCCCTGCTCTTCGCCACCTTCAAGGAAAACCCCGCCCAACGCTATAATTACAAGCAACTGGCTCGCCAGCTGGGGATAACGAACGTGAACGTGAAACGCCTGATCATCGAGTTGCTGGACGAGATGAAGCAAGAGGGCGTGATCTCGGAACCCGCCATCGGCGCCTTCGCGCTCAAGATGACCACCGTCCACGTCACCGGCACCATCGACCTGACGGCCAAGGGCACCGCCTACCTCGTCCCCGACGAGGGGGGCGAGGACGTCTTCATCCCGCAGGTGGGCCTGAAACACGCCTTGAACGGCGACAAGGTGAAGGCCGTCGTCTACGCCCGCAACAAGTGGCGGCGACCGGAGGGCGAGGTCGTCGAGATACTGGAACGCAAGCGAGAGACCTTCGTCGGCGTGCTCCAACTTTCTCGCCATCACGCCTTCCTGATCCCCTCCGGGAAGCGCATCCCCTACGACATCCTCATCCCGCTGGACGAGTTGAACGGGGCCAAGGACGGGGAAAAGGTGGTGGTGAAGATCATCGAGTGGCCCGAGCGCCAGAAAAACCTCGTGGGGACGGTGCTCGAGGTGCTGGGCCAACCCGGCGACAACGACGCCGAGATGAACGCCATCATGGCCGAATTTGAACTGCCCGTGAAATTCCCGCCCGCCATCGAGAAGGCGGCCGCCAAGATCAAGGAGAGGATCGACGACGACGAGATCGCCCGCCGCCGGGACTTCCGCGGGGTGGCCACCTTCACGATAGACCCCGCCGACGCCAAGGACTTTGACGACGCGCTCTCGACCCGCGTGCTGGACAACGGGAATCGCGAGGTGGGCGTGCACATCGCCGACGTGAGCCATTACGTGCAGCCGGACACCCCCCTCGACCGGGAGGCCTACCAGCGCGCCACCTCCGTTTACCTCGTCGACCGCACCATCCCCATGCTGCCCGAGCACCTCTCCAACGGCCTGTGTTCCTTGCGGCCGGGCGAGGACAAGCTCTGTTTCTCCGCCGTCTTCGAGCTGAACGCCCGCGGCGCGGTCGTGACGCGCTGGTTCGGGAGGACGGTCATCCGCTCCGGTCGCCGCTTCGCGTACGAGGAGGCGCAGGCCATCATCGAGGGCGGGGACGGGGAGTTCCAGGAGGAGATCCGCGCGCTGGACGCGCTGGCGCGTAAACTGCGCGCGGATCGCCTCGCCAACGGAGCGCTCGACTTTGACCGCGCCGAGGCGCGCTTCGAGATAGACGCCAACGGCAAGCCCCTGCGCGTCTACTTCAAGCACGCGCGGGAAGCCAACAAGCTGATCGAGGAGTTCATGCTGCTCGCCAACAGGGAGGTGGCCGAGCGCGTCGGCAAGGTCAAGGCGGGGGAAAAGGCCAAGACCTTCGTCTACCGCGTGCACGAGGATCCCGATCCCGCCAAGCTGGCCGACTTCAGCCGCTTTATCGCGAAGTTCGGTTACCGCCTGCGCTCCACCAGCTCCCGCGCCCTCTCCACCTCCATGAACAAGTTGATGGCCGACGTGAAAAACCGCCCCGAGCAGAACATGATCGAGACCCTCGCCCTGCGCTCGATGGCCAAGGCGGTCTATTCCACGGAGAACGTCGGCCACTACGGCCTTGCCTTCGACTATTACTCCCACTTCACCTCCCCCATCCGCCGCTACCCGGACGTGATGACCCATCGCCTGTTGCAGCGCTACCTCGACGGGGGGCGCTCCGCCGGCGCCGACGCGTACGAGGGGCGATGCAAGCACTGTTCGGACATGGAGCAACTGGCCGCCAACGCCGAGCGCGCGTCCATCAAGTACAAGCAAGTCGAGTTCCTCGCCGACAAGCTGGGCGAGACGTTCCCCGGCACGATCTCCGGCGTGACGCAGTGGGGCTTCTACGTGGAATTGAGCGACAGCCTTGCCGAGGGCCTCGTCCCGATGACCGAGCTGGAAGACGATTACTACGAGCTGGACGAGGAAAATTACTGCATCGTCGGGCGACACCGCCGCAAGGTGTACCAGCTCGGCGACCCGGTGGCCGTGCGCGTGGCCAGGGCCAACCTCGTGGAGCGGCAACTCGACTTCGCCCTCGCGGGAAGCGAGAAAAGCGAGCGTCCCCCCGCCTCCCCCTCCCCGCGCCCCGGTCGCGACCTCCGCCGCGCCCGCCGGGGAGACGAGATGAACCCCAAGGGATCGTCCCGCCGCTCGAAACCGACCCGCGCGCGTCGCCGGGGGAAATAATCACCTCATAATACCGCTATCATGATCACCTTCACCCTCTCCATCGGGCTACTGATCGCCGCTTACTTCACCCACGGCAAGTTCGTGGAACGCTTCTTCGGGGCCGACCCCCGGCGCGCGACGCCCGTCGAGCGACTCGCGGACGGCGTGGATTACCAGCCGCTCAAGCCGTGGCGCGTCTACGTGATACAGTTCCTGAACATCGCCGGCCTCGGCCCCATCTTCGGGGCGATCCTCGGCGCCGCCTACGGCCCGATGGCCTACCTGTGGATCGTCCTCGGGTGCATCCTCGCGGGGGCCGTTCACGACTTTTTCTCCGGGATGCTCTCCCTGCGCCACGACGGGATGAGCCTCCCCGACATCGTGGGCAAGTACCTCGGCGGCAACGCCCGGCGCTTCATGACCCTCTTCACGGTCTTTCTCCTGATCGCCGTCGGGGTCTCGTTCGTGAACGGCCCCGCCGAGCTGCTCGCGCGGTTGACGAGCACGGGCATGACGTGGTGGCTCTACCTGATTTTCGCCTATTACATCCTCGCCACGCTCCTGCCCATCAACAAGATCATCGGCAAGATCTACCCCTTCATGGGCGCCGCGCTCATCTTCATGGCGCTGGGCATCGGCCTGTACCTGTTCCACGGCGGGTTGACCGGCCGGCTGCACCTGCCGGAGCTGACCCTCGACGCGTTCAGGAACATGCACGACCAGCCCGCGACCAACATCCTCTTCCCGATGATGTTCATCGTCATCTCGTGCGGCGCGATCTCCGGGTTTCACGCCACGCAGTCGCCCATGATGGCCCGCTGCATGACCAGCGAGCGGTACGCCCGCCCCGTCTTCTACGGCGCGATGATCTCGGA
This sequence comes from Odoribacteraceae bacterium, assembly GCA_031266545.1. Taxonomy (GTDB): domain Bacteria; phylum Bacteroidota; class Bacteroidia; order Bacteroidales; family Marinifilaceae; genus JAIRKS01. The sequence continues at coordinate 4,951 of JAISAV010000110.1, forward strand.
GGGGATCGTCGCCATGATCTGGGCCACCGCCGCGATGGCCTTCTTCGGGGGCGCGGGAGAGCTGAACGCCGCCGCCGCCGCCGGCAACACGCCCGCCGTCATCGTCAACGCGATCTGCAACACGTGGCTCGGGCGCGTGGGGGCAGTCATCGCGATCATCGGCGTGGTCGTCTGCCCCATCACCTCCGGCGACACGGCCTTCCGGAGCATGCGCCTGATCCTCGCCGACGCCCTCTCCTTCAGCCAGAAGCCCATGAGAAACCGGCTGATCGTCTCGATCCCCGTCTTCGTCGTGGCCTACCTGCTGTGCCAGTTCGATTTCTCCACCATCTGGAAATACGTCGGCATCAGCAACCAGGTGCTGGCCACGATCACCCTCTGGACGGCCTCCGCCTACCTGCTCAAGGCGGGCAAGCCGCACTGGATGACCTCCCTGCCGGCCACCTTCCTGACCGTCGCGTGCGTCACCTACTTCCTGATCGCCCCGCACGCCGTGGGCGGCCTCGCCCTGCTCCCCGCCATCGCTTACCCGGCCGGGATCGTCGCCGGGGCCGGGGTCTTCGCGCTGTTCCTCCTGCGCGGTCATCGCGACAAGGGCCTGTCATGACGCGCGGGAAACTCGTCGCCGCGTGCCTTGCCTGCCTCCCCGCGTGCCCCCTCCTCGCGCAGTCGGGGGCGTCGCCCTTCCTGACCATCCCCGTCGACGCCCGCTCGTCCGGCATGGGGGGGACGGGCGTCGCCCTCGCCCGCGGGAGCTTCATCGCGTTTCATAACCCGGCCGCCCTCCCCTTCGCGACGGGACGGGGCGGGGCGGGCGACAGCCATACCCCGTGGCTGCCCGCCTGGCTGCCCGGCGCGTTCCTCAACGCGGCGGGCGGGTACTACCGCCTCGACGAGCGCCACGGCGTGGCGGCGGGATTCCGTTACTTTTCCCTCCCCGGCGGCCCCGGTCGCGACGATCGCGCGACGCCATCGCGGGCGCTTCACCCCGCGGAATGGGCGGCGGAAGCGGCCTACGCCCGTCGCTTGTCCGCCAACGCGGGGGCTTCCCTCGCGGCTCGCTACACCCGTTCCGACATGGGCGAGCGCGCGGCCGGCGCCGCGACGTTCGACGCGAAACTCTTTTACCGTGCCGCCTTCCACCCCCTCGCCGGGGCGACGTGGGCCGCGGGACTGGGCCTGAACAACGTCGGGGGCAAGATCAAGTACGCGGGCAAGGCATACGCCCTCCCCGCGTGGGTGACCCTCGGCGGCGCCCTCTCCCTGCCCTTCTCCCCGCGACACGAGCTTCACGGCGCCGTCGATCTCGCCTACCACTTCCTCCCGGCGGGCGAGCCGCTCCTCGAGACGGCCATCGGCGCGGAATACCTCTTCTTGTCACGCGGATCGCTCCGCGCGGGCTACCACGCGGGCAACGGCGGCAAGGAGAAAAACCGCGCCACCCTCGGCTGCGGCCTCCACGTCGCCCCCGCCAGTTGCCATTTCGCCTACTGGATCACCTCCCCCTCCAGCCCGCTGAGAAACACGTGGAGCCTCTCCGTGGAGGTCACCCTCTAAATGATCAGGTATTCCCTCGACCCGGGTCCGGGATAAGAAATGAAATCATGACGTTCGTGACAGGCAGCACGAGACCCTCCCCTCGCCCCCGGGAAATCATCACGATCTCCCGCGGGAGGGCCGAAAACTCGCGCGAGTTCAAAAAAAACTCGCGCGAGTTCAAAAAAAACTCACGCGAGTTCAAAATAAACTCACGCGAGTTCAATATAAACTCGCGCGAGTTCAAAAAAAACTCACGCGAGTTTAAAACAAACTCACGCGAGTTCAAAACAAACTCACGCGAGTTCAAAATAAACTCACGCGAGTTCAAAATAAACTCACGCGAGTTCAAAACAAACTCACGCGAGTGCAAAACAAACTCGCGCGAGTTTTGGACGCTTTACCGGGCAACCGGGACGC
>JAISAV010000182.1 GCA_031266545.1 Odoribacteraceae bacterium
TGAATCCCGCGACGGCGGGGGAGATCTACGACGCGTGCACGGAAAAACTGCGCTCGCCCGGCTACACGTGCCGGGGGTTGATGTTGAAGTACCGTGTTGACACGGTTTGCACGACCGACGATCCTGTGGACTCGCTCGAGCATCACGCGAGGTGCAAGGCAGACGGCTTCCCGGTGAAGGTGTTGCCGACGTGGCGACCGGACAAGGCGATGGCCGTGGATTCCCCGGCGGCTTTCCGCGCCTACGTGGAGCGGCTGTCGGGGGCCTCCGGGGTGACCATCAGCGTTTACGACGACCTCGTCGCCGCCCTGCGGGCGCGGCACGACCACTTCGCGGCCGCGGGCTGCCGCCTCTCCGATCACGGGATCGAGGAGTTTTACGCGGAGGAGTACACGGCGACGGAGATCGCCGCCATCTTTAACAAGGTGTACGGCGGCGCGACGCTGACGCCCGCCGAGGTGCTGAAATTCAAGTCGGCCATGCTGGTGGAGTTTGCCATCATGGACCACGAGAAAGGGTGGACGCAGCAATTCCACCACGGGGCGATCCGCGACAACAATACCAGGATGTTTCGCCTGCTGGGGCCGGACACCGGTTTCGACTCGATCGGCGAGTTCGACACGGCCCGGGCGCTGGCCAGGTTCCTCGACCGGCTGGACCGGCAAGGGAAGCTGGCCAAGACGATCCTCTATAACCTGAACCCGCGCGCCAACGAGGTGATGGCGACGATGGCGGGGAATTTCCAGGACGGGAGCGTCCCCGGGAAGATCCAGTTCGGGTCGGGCTGGTGGTTCCTCGACCAGAAGGATGGCATGGAGAAGCAACTCAACGCCCTCTCGCTGCTGGGCTTGCTGAGCCGCTTCGTCGGGATGCTGACGGACTCGCGGAGTTTCCTCTCCTATCCCCGTCACGAGTATTTCCGCCGGACGTTGTGCAACCTGCTGGGGAATGACGTGGAGCAGGGGTTGTTGCCGGCCAGCGAGTTGCCCTTGATCGGCCGGATGGTCGAGGATATTTCTTACAATAACGCTAAAAATTACTTTAACTTCTGAACGCGTGAAAGCATTGAACAAAACAACGGCGCGGAAACCGGTGCTACCGGTGAAAGTGTTGCAATTCGGGGAGGGAAACTTCCTGCGCGCCTTTGTCGACTGGATGATCGACACCGCGAACGAGCGGGGAATCCTGCACCACGGCGTGGTGATCGTCCAGCCGATCGACAAGGGGATGGCCGGGGCGTTGAACCGGCAGGATGATCTCTACCACGTCTATTTGGAAGGGATCAAGGATCGGGAACCCGTCAAGGAGACGCGGCTGGTGACCTGCGTGCAGGACGCCGTCGATCCCTACGCGGAGTACGCCAAGTACGAGGCTTATTTCCTGACGCCCGGGCTGGAGATTGCCATCTCGAACACGACCGAGGCGGGGATCCGTTACGAGGAGGGCGAGGATATATTCGCCGAACCGCCCGCCTCGTATCCCGGCAAGATGACGGCCCTGCTCTACAAGCGGTTTAAACATTTCAACGGCGCGCCGGAACGGGGACTGACGGTGATCTGCTGCGAGTTGATCGAGAACAACGGGAGCACGCTGCGGGAACACGTCCTGCGACACGCGCGAGCGCACCGGCTAGGGGATGACTTTGTCCGGTGGGTGAACGACCATTGCCGCTTCTGCGACACGCTGGTCGATCGCATCGTGACCGGTTTCCCGCGGGAGAATATCGACGAGATCAAGGCGGAGCTGGGGTATGACGATAACCTCGTGGTGAAAGCGGAGTACTATCACTTGTGGGCCATCGGCGGCGCGGCGCACGAGCAGGCGCGCGCCGCACTCCCGCTGGACAGGGCTGGACTGCACGTGTTGTACATGCCCGACATCAAGGCGTTCCGGGACAAGAAGGTGCGCGTGTTGAACGGCTCGCACACGGCGATGGTGCCCGTCGGCCTGCAAATGGGGTGCGAGACGGTCATGGACGCGTTCAAGAACCCGCTGGTGGAACGGTATATCAACACGCTGGTGGCCGACGAGGTTTTGCCGATGATCGACGAGGAGCGGGCGGGGCTGGACGCTTTCGCGGCGGGTATCCTGGAGCGGTTTTATAATCCTTACATACGGCACGCCCTGGGCGCCATCTCGCTCAACTCGCTCTCGAAATGGGAGGCGCGCAACTTCCCGACGGTGCTCGATAATTTCGAGAAGGCGGGGAAGGTGGCCACACGCAGCCTCTTTTCGCTGGCGGCCCTGCTGGTGCTTTACAGTGGCCACGCCGCCGTCCCCTTCACGCCCAACGACACGCCGGAACACGTGGCCTTTATCCGGCAGCACTGGGACAACGCAAACGTGGAACAGGGCGTGCGCAAGATCATCGAGAACAGGCAGATCTGGACGGCCCCGCTGGCCTCCGTGCCCCCGCTGGCGCCCACCGTGGCGGCTTTCGCGCGGGAGATACTGGACGAGGGCATGGAACAGGCTTTGGTCAAGTTGTCGCGATGAAAGCGCTCTTGAAGATTCACCCGGCGGATAACGTGGCCGTGGCCTTACGGCCGCTGGCGGCGGGGGAGCGCGTGGAGGTGGGGCAAGAGATGTTGCCGGTACGCGAGGCGATAGACAACGGGCACAAGCTGGCCACGCGGGCGATCAAGCGGGGGGAGGACGTGATCAAGTATGGCTATCCCATCGGTCATGCCGTGGCAGACGTCGCGCCCGGCGAGTGGGTTCACGCGCATAACTTGAAGACGAACCTGTCGGATAACTTGTCGTATGCCTATCGCCCGGTGGCGACGGGTTTTCCCGCCCCTCCCCTCCCGTTGCCGGTGGTGATGGGGTACGCGCGGGGGGACGGGCAGATGGGCATTCGTAACGAGTTATGGGTGATCCCCACGGTGGGGTGCGTGAACGGGCAAGCCCGGGCTATCGCCGAACGCGCGCGGCGGGAACTGGACGTCTCTCACGTGGACGACGTGCGCGCTTACGCGCATCCTTACGGTTGTTCCCAGCTGGGGGAGGATCACGCGAACACGCGGGCGGCCCTGGCGGGGATGATACATCATCCTAACGCGGGGGCGATCTTGGTGTTGGGGCTGGGGTGCGAGAATAATCAAGTGACCGAATTACAGCGAGAGATCGGGCATTGGGACGAGAAGCGGGTGCGTTTCTTGGTGGCCCAAGAGGTGGAGGACGAGGTGGAGGCCGGTTTCGAGATCGCGCGGGAGTTGGTCGAGAAGATGAGAGAAGATCGCCGGGAACCGCTTCCCGTTTCGCTGCTAAAGGTCGGGTTGAAATGTGGCGGTAGCGATGGCTTTTCCGGCATCACGGCCAATCCACTCGTGGGTTGGTTTTCCGACTGGCTGGTGGCGCGGGGAGGGACGACGGTGTTGACGGAGGTGCCGGAGATGTTCGGGGCGGAGACCCTGCTGATGGAGCGGGCTGTCGACGCGAGGATTTTCGACAAGACCGTCCGCCTGATCAATGACTTTAAGGAATATTTTCGCGCATTTGACCAGCCCGTCTACGAAAATCCTTCTCCCGGCAACAAGCGAGGGGGGATCACCACGCTGGAAGAGAAGTCGCTGGGGTGCGTGCAGAAAGGAGGGACGGCCGGCGTGGTGGACGTGCTGCCGTACGCGTCGCCGGTGGTGAAACCGGGGCTGAACCTCTTGCAGGCGCCGGGGAATGACCTCGTCGCCGCTTCCGCGCTGGCCGTGTCGGGGTGCCAATTGGTGCTCTTTACCACGGGACGGGGCACGCCCTTTGGCAGTTTCGTGCCCACGATGAAGATTGCGACGAACTCGGCGCTCGCGCGTCACAAGCCCGGGTGGATAGATTTCAACGCGGGCACGCTGCTGGAGGACGAGGGGCGCGAGGTCGTGCTGGAGCGTTTTGTCGACTATCTCCTCCGGGTGGCCAACGGGGAGAAACTCAAGCACGAGCAAGCCGGATGCAAGGAGATAGCCGTGTTTAAGACAGGAGTAACTTTATAAATAAATAACAAGATGAAAACGAGTACAAATTCTTTGCTCCTCGCGCTGGTGGCGCTTTTGACGCTCTGCGCGGCAGGGATGGAGGCGCCGGAGATCGTGGTCGCGCGGGATGGTAGCGGCGATTACACGACGCTGGCGGCGGCGTTTCAAGCATTGCCCGATGACCCAGCGGGCTGGACGGTGATCCGGGTCAAGCCGGGAGTCTACGAGGAAAAACTGGTGCTGGACGTGCATAAAAACAAGGTAAAGATCGTCGGCGAAGACCCGCTGACGACGGTTATCACGTGGAATGACCACACGGGGAAGGTGGTGGACGGGGATACCATTCACACGTATACCTCGTATACCCTCTCCGCCCGCGCGGATGACGTGACGTTCGAGAACGTGACCATCGAGAATAGCGCGGGGCCTGTCGGACAAGCCGTGGCGTGCGAGACGCGGGGAGACCGCGTTCGTTTTATCAACTGCCGGTTGGTGGGCAATCAAGACACGTTCTTCACGCGGGGGACGGTGAGTCGCGTCTACCTGAAGAATTGCTATATCGAGGGGACGACTGATTATATTTTTGGCCCTTCGATCGTGCTCTTTGACAGTTGTCATCTCTACTCGAAGAAAAATTCTTATGTCACGGCAGCCTCTACCACCGAGCGCAATACCTACGGTTATGTCTTCCGCGATTGCAAGATCACGACCGCACCCGGGGTCACGCGCCTCTATCTTGGACGCCCGTGGCGGTCATTTGCCAAGACGGTCTTTATCCGTTGCGAGCTGCCGGCGGAGATCGCACCGGCGGGATGGGATAATTGGCGCTCGCCGGAAAAGGAGAAGACGGCTTACTACGCCGAGTATCGCTCGACGGGATCGGGCGCGAATCCCGGGGCACGGGTCGCGTGGAGCCACCAGTTGACCGACGAGGAGGTTGCCGCGTACACGCCGCAGGAGATTTTTGGCAAACACACGGGCGGGGAACCTTTTCCCGATGATTGGGATGTTGAAACATGTAATTGAATGAAAATGAAAAATATTATGATCATGATTTGCCTGTGCGCGCTCTCGTTGGGGGCGGGCGTGCCGGGGGAGGTGTTGACCGTGGCGTGCGAGGTGTACAATCCCGGCGCGCGGGAGAAGGTGGACGCGCCGGTGGTGATCGACCTGAGCGCGATGGCGTTTGACTTTAAGGTGCGGTCGGCCGTGGTGATCGACGAGGCGGGAAGGGAAATCGCTTCCCAGCTTGACGACTTGAACGGCGATCGCGTGCCGGACGAGCTGGCCCTCGTGGTGGACGTGCCGGCGAAGGCGCGGAAGCATTTGAGGATCATTTTTTCGCCCGAGCGCCCGGCGACGAGCTACCCGTCGAGGGTGCACGCCCAGATGCTGGTGAGCGACAAGAACGGGAAACACGTGCCGGTGCTCGCGATCACGATCCCCGGCGGTAGCAATATTTATAACCAGATGCATCATCATGGCCCCGCCTTCGAGTCGGAGCTGGTGGCCTATCGCCTCTATTTCGACCGGAAGCAGACGGTGGATATTTACGGTAAGTTTAACAAGGGACTCGAGGTGCAGGCATCGGGGTTTTATCCCTCGGACGAGCAACTGGCACGCGGCTTCGGGGATGACGTCCTGCGCGTGGGCAATAGCTGCGGCGTGGGCACGCTCAAGGGCTGGGACGGCGCGAAGGCCACTCACGTGGAGCCGGTCGTCTCGCGCTCGGAACGCGTGCTCGCGCGAGGCCCCGTGCGGGCGATCGTGGAGGTGGAGGCTAACGAGTGGGAGTACCGGGGGGCGACGCTGAACGTGGTGACTCGTTACACGCTCTACGCCGGTCACCGCGATCTCGTGGTGGAGACTTTCTTCGAGGAACCCCTCCGCGAGGAGGTTTTTTGCACGGGGGTGCAAGACATCAAGGAATCCGTCGCCTATTCCGATCACGCGGGGCTAATCGCCTGCTGGGGGACGGATTGGCCGGTAAACGATACCGTCAAGTATGCTAAAGAAACGGTCGGGCTGGCCACCTGCGTGCCGACTCGCCATGT
>JAISAV010000212.1 GCA_031266545.1 Odoribacteraceae bacterium
TTCCCTTGCTCGTTAAAATAAATTGCCTACATTTGCGACGTCAAAAATAGGCCCAAGTGGTGAAATTGGTATACACGCTACTTTGAGGGGGTAGTAGCCGTTAGGCTGTGCAAGTTCGAGTCTTGTCTTGGGCACTTCGTTTACCTTATCCGGTGATAACAAACCGGTTTTTAAATTGCCGCCCGTGTTGATACCCTACGTTGGGGGGGCGAATTAGAAATTACGATCACGACGCCTTTCGGCATCGTGATTTTTGATTTAAGGTCGTTTACCAAGCCTGGTTCACTTGCAAAACCCCGCGTTTAGGATGGTCGATGCATCGTGTAAGCATCCATGAATAGTTGGCATCCCGCATAGGGGCGAAAAATTTTTCGCCCAATACAACGCTGCCGCCCGGCGTGGTCTCCAGTCAAATGTTATCCAGTTAGGGATGTTATTATTGGGTGGAGAGGCACGCGAAGGCCGTTTCCTTGTCCAGTTCCAGTTGTTTTTGAAGTTCCCCGACGTTCTCGAATTTGCGTTCCCCGCGCAGGCGGTCGACGAGGTGGATGGTAAGGTATTCCCCGTAGAGGTCCCGGTGAAAGTCGAGGAGGTGGGCCTCGATGGAGAGGCTCCCGGAGGTGCTGACGGTGGGTCGCGTGCCGACGTTTAGCAGGCCGCACGCGGTTTCTCCCGCCACGGTGGCTTCCACGGCGTAGACGCCGGTCGCGGGGAGCGACTTGCGGGCGTCCTCCACGTGCAGGTTGGCCGTCGGGAAGCCGATTCGCCGTCCCAGCCGTTCGCCCGGCACTACCTTTCCCGTCAGCGGGTAGCGGTAGCCGAGGAGCGCGTTTACCAGCCGGATGTTGCCGGTGGCGAGGGCGTCCCTGATCTTGGTGGAGCTGACGCTCGCGTCATTCATCTCGAGGGCCGGTACCTGACGCAGGAAGAAGTCGAGGCGTTCGGCCATCTGCCGGAGGTTCTCGTAGTTTCCCTCGCGGCCTTTCCCGAAGCGATGGTCGTACCCCACGACCAAGCCCTTGATGCCGATAGCGCCTACCAGCACGCGCTCCACGAAGTCGGCGTACCCCAGCTCGCCCAGTCCCGCGGTGAATGGCAGGACGATCAGGTGGGTCACCCCGCGACGCTCGAGGAGGGCGGCCTTTTCGTCCAGCGTGGTCAGGATTCCCGGCTTCCGCTCCATCGGGTAGAGCACCTCCCGCGGGTGGGGGTCGAAGGTTACCACCACCGGCTCGCCGTCCAGTAACGCGGCGGTCTCTTCCAGCGCCTCGATCACGCTCAGGTGTCCCCGGTGAACGCCGTCGAAACTGCCGAGGGTGACGACCGGGCGGCGGATCGCGTGGTCTTGTATGCCGTGGTGAATGATCATCTGTTTTCGTTGAAGTTCGTGCGGCAAAAATAGTACAAATAATTACGAATTACGAATTACGAATTACGAATCGAGGGGACGGGGGTAGGGTGTTAGGCAGATACGCGGGTCTGCTCCTACGGGATCCGCACGTAATTCGTAATTCGTAATTCGTAATTGACCCGGCATCAGTCCTTGTTCAGCAGCTTTTCGCGGATGATCTCCTCGTAGCGTGCCGGCAGGGCGCCCACCTCGACGATGGGTTTCCCGCCCACGGGGATGAAGAGGAGGGTCGGCAGGGACTGGATGTCAAAGACGTTGCATAACTCCTTTTCGATGTCGGCGTTTACCTTGAGGAAGAGCACCTCGTCCTTGTACTTCGCGGCCATCCGTTCCATCGCCGGGAGCATCTCCATGCAGGGGGCGCACCACGTGGCCCAGAAGTCGATGACGACGGGCTTGTCGCCCTTGAAGGTGAACTCCTTGTTGGCACGATAGTCGTGGACGTGCTTGAGGAAGTACTCCTTCGTGATGGGGTTTAGCTTGCCCGGTTCCACGCGCTCGCTCGCCCGCGCGACGGCGTCCTCGACGGGCACGAGGTCGAAGGGCTGGAAGTAGAGCTTCCTCCGGGCGTAGTCCACGGAGAGCAGGCCATGATCCAGGATACCGTTGCCCAGCGCGGGGTGGCGGATCGTCGAGTCCTTGACGACGGGCACGCCGCGCAGCGTGCTGTTCACGAGGGTCAGGGCGGGAAGCTCTTTCACGGCAGGGGCGGGAGCGGGTCGCTCGTACCCGCGTTCGATCGTGCCCGTGCCACCGGCGGGGGCTTGCAGGCGGTCGAAGTCGGCGGGCGGGAGATGCAACATGCCGCCGCTCCAAGTGTCCAGCAGGAGGGGGAAAGGCTTGCCGTCGATTCCCGCCTCGACGGTCACGCTCGCGCCCGGCCCCACGTCGATCCCGGCGCGGTGGTCGAGACGCATGTACGGCGGGCGGTAGGGAATGGAGAGGGTGATCTTCTTCCGCCGGGAGTCCAGCGTAAAGACGACGTTCTGGAAGACGCTCCCGTTGATGACGCCCGCCACGCCCAGCTCGCGCAGGTAAGGCTCGTCCGCGAGCAGGAAGGCGGGGAGGTCACTCCCGAAGATGGCGTTCCCCAGCGAGACGGAGGCGAGTTTCACGATCCTCCCGGTGGCGACGGGCTTGTGCAGGAAGGAGGAGTAACCCGCGAACTCCCCCGCATCGAGCGTGTCGATCTTCAGCGTCCCGGCGTACTCCGGGAGGATGGCCGCGTGCCCCGCGAGGTCGAGGGCAAGCTCCACCGGCACCCCGTTCACGAGGAAGGGGAGGATGATCTTGCCGTCCACCTCCCGGTAGTCGATGACCTCTGCGGAGGTATTCTCCACGCGGGACGGGGGTTCTTGCCGGACGACGGGGGGCAGGCCCTCGAGTTGCCGGACGGCGGCGGCCGCGTTGACGATCCCGCCCGAGAGGGCCAGTTGCTCGAACAGGAAGAGGTCGCGCGAGGGGTGTCCCTCGATCTCGACGCCTTTCTCGATCTCGACGCCGGGCCGCCGGGTGGCGGTGGCGAGCAGGATCTCCCGCAGGCGGGGGCCGGTCAGGCCCGGGTAGTAGCTCTTGAGCAGGGCGGCCGTCCCGGCCACCGCGGCCGCGGCCAGCGAGGAGCCAGAGGCGACGGCATACCCCGCGTCCACGCCCGTGGAGAGGAGATCCGCGCCGGGGGCGAAAATGTCGACCTCCCGGGCGCCGTGGTTGGCCTCCCACGCGGGTTTCCCCTCCTTGCCCGAGGCGGAGACGATCATGAGATTCGTCAGCTCGTCGCCACCGGCCATCCAGCGGTTGGGGTAGAAGGTCTCGCGGGAGAGGTCGCGGGCGATTTCCCACGCCGGGGCGATGACCAGCACGCCCTTCTCCTCGGCGTGGCGCAGGGCGTCGCTGATCCAGCGGGCCTGTTCGGGCGGGTAGAGGGAGTTTTGCAGCGGGAGGACGATCACGCTCGCCTGCTTGTCCACGGCGTAGCGGATGGCCAGCGCGAGGTCCTTCAGGTAAGGCTCGCCGTCGCCCGTCGAGACGACCAGCGGCATGATCCGGGCCTGCTCGGCGATGGGGTTGTTCCTGCCGGGCTTGCCGCGCTCGCCGGCGATGATGCCGGCCATGAAGGTGCCCGCGAGCGGGGCGGGAGCGTCCACGACGGGGTTGCCGTGGCGCCGGTCTTGGAGGTCGAGGGGGTTATCACCCACGACGGCGCGGCGGTCGTCGCCCGTTTGCCGCCATTCCTGCTCGAAGGAGTGGCGCGTGGAGTTGACGTAGTCGTTGCCGCCGTAGTAGGCGAGGACGCCGCTCCAATGGCTCTCTTTCCTGATGTAGAAGTAGTATTGCATCACGGTCAGGGCGATGCCGCGCAGGCTGTCCTGCCTCGATCCCGCCAGCGAGAGGAACTCGGCGTACGTGAAGTCCGGCCGGCCGGGGTAGCGGGTCTTTAGCTCTTGGTCGAACCGGCGGGCGTACTCCCGGAGCAGGCGAGCGAGGGTGACGCCCCCGTAATCGCGGGCCAGCGAGGATTCCGGCATGACGCGCTCGCGGTAGTAGCGGTACTCGGCGAGGTCGGTGGGGGGCGGTACCTCTTGCCGCTCGTCGTCGACGTACTTGAAGAAGCGCTGGCCGTCCGTCACGAGGTCGCCGTAGCGCTCCTTGAGGCGGAGGAACTCGCGGTCGCCCTCGCGCGTCATGCGGCTCATGGTCTTGCCGTCCTTGCCGCCGATGAAGTTCCAGCCGTGGAGGTCGTCGACGAGGCCGTTCTTGTCGTTGTCCTTGCCGTCGGGTTTCTCGCCGGGATTTTGCCAGATGACGGGGGCCAGCGCCTCGTGCGTCACCTTCACGCCGCCCGTGATCAGGGCGACGATGGGGCGCGCCTTGACCTTCTTGCCTTGCAGCAGGCGGTAGGCCTCGTCGACGCCCGCGCCGAAGACGCCCGTTTCCGGGGAGCAGTTATACCAGTCCGCGCGCTCCTGGGCGCTCGCGACCGGCCCGGCGAGCCATAGTAGCAGCGCCGCGATACCTATTCTTGTCATACGTTTTATTTTGGTGATTATTGGCGGGGCTGCCGGGCGTTCCTCGCGGGTGGCCGGCAGCCCCTGTTAGTCATGAAAGGTCTATTGTTATGGTATGGCGGGAGCATACAGGCTATCGTCCCATTCATTGCCGGTGTATCCGTCATAAGCCACCGCCTGATAGGCGAGCAGATCGATCCCGTGGGCGCTCTCGAGGTGGTTGATGACGATGTTGATCCTGTTCGAGAGCTTGGGCGACAACTCGAAGCGACCGCCGTTCGCGAAGTAGCGATCGATGCCGCGAATGGCGAGCACGTGGCGCACGAAGCGGGAAAACTCATCTTCGGGTTGACCGGGAAAGCCGGTGATCGTTACCATCATCGTCGGGTACGCGTCGGGGAAGGTAGGCCAGCCGTCTCCCGTCAGGGTGGTGAGGAAACCTCTCCGGCACCACAAATCCTCCCACCTGTTGTTCGTCCGCGCGCTCGAGTAGCCGATGGTCGTCTTGTCGTAGTCGATCCCCTCGTAAAAGGTCTCCGGCAGGGTGATGTTGCCGTTCTTGAAGGCGGTGATCAGGATTTCCGAGAAGACCCTGATCTTGGGCTTGTAGACATAGTCCGGGTAGCTGTTCGTGTTGGTCTGGCCGACCGGGGGGCTAAACGCCCAGTTGTCCGTCCCGATGGAGAGGGAGTAGCTCAAGTTGGCCACTTTCATGTCCTTGACCAGAAAGATGTAGCGGCGGAACACCCCGCGCGTCGTCGCGGGATCAAGCACGTCGAAGAGGTACTTCTTCATGTAGTTGGCCACGTCCGTCAACTCCTCGGGCGTCTCGAAGCGCTCGCCGGTGATCTCGGCGCCGGCCTGGTTGATCCACGTGTGGCTCCAATCCTTGTCGGAGAAATCCTTGTAGATGATCTTCACGCCGTGTTCCTTGTAGATATCCTCGAAGATCTTGTCCCACGCGTCGCTCCCCTGCGGGAAGGCGATGGGCGTCAACCACGGGCCAACGCCTTCCGGGGTGATCTTTTCCTCGTTTTCGCAACTCCATCCCGACATTCCCAGGAGGAGGAGCAAGAGTATCCTGTATCTGTTTTTCATAACTTGATTATTTTCGATGTAAGTTTATTATATCACCTCCGC
>JAISAV010000224.1 GCA_031266545.1 Odoribacteraceae bacterium
CCAATTTTTGCCGTTTATTCATTACTCGTCGTTTTATGGTTAATCATATCACGCCGCGAAGCTAACGAAATAAGTGGCTCGAAAAAGGGAAAATTCGCGCCCGGGACGAATCCCAACGCACTACGAATCAACACACCGAATAAATATTCCCGGCGTTTCTATAAATACGCGGCGCGAAAAGCCGACAGCGGGCCTGTGGCCCGAATTATGAATTATGAATTATGAATTATGGAGGGGCGAAGCAATGGTTAATGGTCAAAAGCGCGTAGCGCTTACGCGTTTATAGCCGTGCCTTAGATTTGCATTGAATTTTATAAAGAGTAATTTTGTGAAAAAATAACAAGAGTATAAACAGACACATCGAAAAGAAAGGGAACCAATCCGGTAATCTAGATAGCCGTGGAAGTAAAACTTATGTACCCGTTAAGACCCGGGTTGGTTTTCTTGAAATAACGACCCAGATAAGATAGTAACGTAAGGTTATTAAGGCGCTTGGGCATATTTCAAGTTCCCTTCCTTTCTTTTGGTTTTCAAAAAACAAAGGTATGAAAAAATTGGTAATCGGAATCGACGTGAGCAAGGAAAAATTGGATCTTTGCGTGTAATCCACGGGAGGGATCCTGGAGGAATTTGTTGTAGACAACACCACAAGTTCGACCAAGAGCTCGTTGAGCAGAGTATTGAAAAGACTAAAAATCAACGTGTCGGAGATATTATTGTGCGCCGAGCACACGGGACATTACAATTACCCGTTGTGTTGTGCTTGCGGCGACATGAAAGTTGATTTGTGGCTGGAAAATCCAGCTCAAATCAAGTACTCGTCCGGCATCCAGCGGGGTAAAAATGACAAGTTGGACGCCCGTGAAATAGCCGCTTACACGTTACGTTTTCAGGATAGGGCACGCCTGTTCGCGCTTCCCGAGAAGCGAATGGCGAGCGTGAAGTTGCTGGTAAGCGAGCGTGACATGTACATGGCCGACAAGGCGAAGTACCAGGGCCAGGTTACAGACGACAAGCGTTTCACTAGCAAGGATGATTACGAGGCGAAATGCAAGCGCCTGAAACGCCAGATCGGTGATCTCGAAACTTCTATTGTCGAGATAGAGCACGCGATCGAAAAACTGGTTGACGAGGATGAATCGCTCGAGCGGCAACGCGCGCTTCTCTTGTCGGTGGACGGCGTCGGGCAACAAACGGTGATAAAGATGATCGTGACGACCAACGCCTTCCGCGACTTTAGAAACGGTCGTCAATTTTGTTGTCATGCGGGCGTGGCGCCGTTCAGCTACAATTCCGGCAGCAGCATCAGGTCGAAAAGCCGGGTGTCAAACCGGGCGGACAAGAACATAAAGACGCTTTTGCACATGGCGGCCTTGTCCGTGGCCACGCGACAAAAAAGCGGTGACTTGCACGAGTATTACACGCGCAAGGTCGCCGAGGGGAAGAATAAAATGCCGGTCTTAAACGCCGTCAGGGCAAAGCTCGTGTTGCGCATGTTTGCCGTGATAAAGTTTAACGTTTTTTATGACAGAAATCATGCTTTTGAATTTGCATGAATCATAAGAACGGGTGAAAGCCCACGGCTATAAACGCATAAGTGCTACGCACTTACAGGAAGACAATCTTCCGATCACGACTGGGCAACGCCCCACGCTATTGTTTAGTGCTCTTTCAGAGCATCTTACTCCTTAACTTGATGACATTGGGCTCCTGCCTACGTCGGGCAAATTTTTTAAGTTGACGGCATGGGAGTCCGCTGTTTGTAGTGGTATTTTTTTGTATCTTGTGCCGGTATTTTAAATATTGTTCGCTATGAGAAATGTGTTTATGTTCTTGTTTATCGTCGCCGGGGCGACGTGGATCGTCTCTTGCGGCGCGATCGCCAGGCAGGCGCGGGTTTACCCACCGGTAGAGGTGCCGGAGGGCTACGAGTTGGCATGGAGCGACGAGTTTAACGTGGATGGCCCGCCGGACTCGTCGGCGTGGCGTCATGAAGTAGGGTTTTCGAGAAACGAGGAGTTACAGTGGTACCAGCCGGACAACGCCACCTGTCGCAACGGGGTACTGGTGATCACGGGACGGCAGGAGGAGAAGCCCAACCCGGGGTATCAGCCGGGGAGCGAGTCGTGGAAGAGGAACCGGGAGCGCGCTTACTACACCTCGTCTTGCATCAAGACGGTGGGAAAGAAGGAGTTCCTGTACGGGCGTTTCGAGATCCGTGCCAAGATCCCGACGGCCTCCGGCTCGTGGCCCGCAATATGGACGCTGGGCAACGCCATGCCCTGGCCCTCCAACGGCGAGATTGATATCATGGAATATTACCTGATCAAGAGCGTCCCGCACATTTTGGCCAACGTCGCGTGGGGTTCCGACGCACCGTCGCGCGCACGCTGGGACACGGTGACGGTGCCCTTTTCCGGGTTCACGGCGAAAGACCCGGCATGGGCCGACAAGTTTCACGTCTGGAGGATGGACTGGGACGAGGAAGCCATCCGGTTATACCTGGACGATGAGCTGCTCAACGAGACCCTCCTAAAAGATGTCCGAAACGGTGCGATCGGCCACCACGCGAACCCGTTTCACCAGCCTCATTACATCTTGTTAAATCTCGCCATCGGCAGAAATGGTGGGGAACCCGATCTCGCGGCCTTCCCGTTGTCCTACGAGGTGGATTACGTGCGGGTGTTCAAGAAGAAAGGTAATCTTTAAAGCGCGTTCAACTCGTTCAGCGAGAGGGTGGCCGTGCCCATCTTCCCGACCACGATGCCGGCGGCCTTGTTGGCCGTTTGGATGGCCTCCGCGTCGGACGCGCCAGCGGCCAGCGCCAGCGCCAGCGTGGCCACGACGGTATCCCCGGCCCCGCTGACGTCGAACACCTCTCGCGAGCGGGTGGGGATGTGCAGGACACGTTCGTTGGAGATCAGGCTCATCCCCTGCTCGCTACGGGTCACGAGCAGGCGACGCGGCCCGTGGCGGTGGAGCACCTCCTTGCCCGCCTCCTCTACGGATTGATCGTCGTTGCCGACCGGGCGGCCCGCGACGTCGCCCAGCTCCTTGAGGTTGGGCGTCACCCAAGAGGCCCCCCGGTACTTATCCCAGGCCGTCCCCTTCGGGTCGACGATGACGGGCAGTTGCCGCCGCCGGGCGAGGTCGATCAGGAAGGCGCACAAGTCGTGCGAGATGACCCCCTTCCCGTAGTCGGAGATGACGACGACGTCCGCCCCCTCCATGCCGCTCGCCGCCTCCTCTTGCAGGCGACGGGCGACCGGGGCGTCCAGCGTGATCTTTTGCTCGTAATCGACGCGCACGATTTGTTGTCGCCCGCCGATCACGCGCGCCTTGACGATCGTCGGCTGGGCGGTTTTGACGAGCGTCGCCTGAATCCGCTCGCGAGCGGCCAGCCGTTCCAGCTCCCGTCCCGGGAGGTCGCACCCCACGACCCCGCGGAGTAGCGCCGCGCCACCCAGACTGCTGACGTTGTGGGCCACGTTGGCCGCGCCGCCCAGCCGCGACTCCTCGCTGGTGACGTTCACGACGGGGACGGGCGCCTCCGGAGAAATGCGCTCCACCTTCCCGATGTAGTACTTGTCGAGCATCACGTCCCCGACGACTAGTATGCGGCAGTTTGAAAAGTCCATGTTACTCGCCCTCCCCGAACATCATTAAATAAGCCTTGATGAAATCGTTGATCTCCCCGTTCATGACGGCCTGCACGTTCGAGGTCTGGTGGTTGGTGCGGTGGTCCTTCACCCGGCGGTCGTCGAAGACGTAACTCCGGATTTGCGATCCCCACTCGATTTTCTTCTTGGTGCCCTCGATCTTGTCCTTCTCCTCCTGTCGCCGCTGCAATTCCAGCTCGTACAACTGGGCCTTGAGCAGGCGCGTGGCGTTCTCCCGGTTTTGCAACTGGGAGCGCGACTCGGTGTTCTCGATCAGGATCTCGCGCGTGGCGCCCGTGGCCGGGTCCCGGTAATTGTAGCGCAGGCGGACGCCGGTCTCGACCTTGTTGACGTTCTGTCCACCGGCGCCGCCGCTGCGGAAGGTGTCCCAGCTCACGTCGGCCGGGTTGATTGCGATCTCGATCGAGTCGTCCACCGCCGGGTAGACGAAGACGGAGGCGAACGAGGTCATGCGCTTGTTGGCCGCGTTGTACGGGGAGAGGCGGACGAGGCGGTGCACGCCGTTCTCCGATTTCAGGTAGCCGTAGGCCAGCTCGCCCTCGAACTCGAGGGTGGCCGACTTGATGCCGGCCTCCTCGCCCTCCTGGTAGTCGACGTGCTTCACCTTGTAGCCGTTCAGCTCGCCCCAGCGGAGGTACATCCGGTAGAGCATGCTGGCCCAGTCCATGCTCTCCGTGCCGCCCGCGCCGGAGTTGATCTTCATGATGGCGCCGAAGTGGTCTTCCTCGTGGCGCAGCATGTTGCGCAGCTCGATCTCCTCGATCACCCGCTCGCTCTCGGCGTACTGCGCGTCCACCTCGGCCTCCGTGGCCTCTCCCTCGCGGGCGAAGTCGTGCAGGACGGACAAGTCCTCGACGGCGGCACGCGCACGCTCGTACCCCTCGATCCAGGATTTCAGCTCGCGCGTTCGCTTCATCAAGGCTTCCGCCTCCTTCGGGTTGTCCCACAGGCCGGGATCCCGCGCGCGCAGCTCCTCCTCGGCTAATTGTATCTTCTTGCGGTCGACGTCAAAGATACCTCCTCAATGCTTCACCCCTTTCGGCCAAGGCCTTGATATGGTCTATCGTGATCATTGTGTATTATTTTCGTTTATAATTATTATTCCGTTTTCTCGCTTTCAGGCACCTCACCCCACGAGGAGTCGGGCGGGAGCGTGTCCGCCGCCCGCGGCGCCGCGGGTCTCACGGTCTCCGCCCACATTTTGTCGATCTCGTCGAGCAGGGACTTTTGCCCGGCCCGCGCGGCCTCGTCCAGCAGCGTGGTGATGAACAGCTTGCTGGCATTTTCATCCCGCCGCACCTGCATTTGCAGCCTCGGGGGGAGTGACCAGTAATATTTCAGGTACTGCAAGTGCTCCCGGACGATAGCCCTGACCAGGTGATTCGCTTTCTCGAACTCTCCCGCGCGGTAATAAGCGGCCGCGTGCAATACCGTGAAGTAATCCGCCGGCAACTGGTACAGCGGCAACTCTTCCAGCGACTTGTCCAGCACGCGGACGGCCGCATGTAGCCTCGCCGTGTCGACGTGAAGCGGTATCAGGGAGTCCCCGGCACCGACGCCAGCCTCGTCCAGCAGCGTTTCCGCCAGGCGCGCGAAGGTGCCGCGGTAACGCATCACGGAGATGGTGTTGCTGTGGAAGTGGTCGATATTCACCGCCGGATCCTTGATGTTCCCCCACGTGAACCCGTTCATCAGGTGATCATACAGGATGCGCGAGTTGACGCGCCCGGTCTCCCCGTACGCGCTCGAGTCTTGGGTCTCGATGGGCACCAGCCGGAAGGCGGCCCCTTCCAGTTGGAAATACTTGTCGAAACCGAGGAAGCTGTCCAAACCCATGCCGATGCCAAAATACACGGGGCGCTCCCAGTTATTCGTGGCGATGATGTCGAGCACCATCAGGTCGTTTTTATACAACACCTGCTTGGGGATCGTCACTTCCAGGCGGTTGACGATCTTTCCCGCGTCTTCCGGGGCGACGGTGCCGTTGGCGACCACCTTCTCCGGGTCTACCGGCACGTATACTTTCGACGTGGGGATGTAGTCCACCGACACGCCACGATACGTGGCGAGTTTCGTTTCCGGTCGATCGCTGGCCACGTAGGCCATGACATCCTTTAGGCTAAACGCCCTGTCGAAGCGCTCTTGCACGTAGACGATGTCCCGCTTCCCCGTGTACTGGTCTTTCGTGAAAGAGATGGGCACGGCCGCCCCTTCATATGCCTGACGCTTGATCTGGTCGATATACCAGTCCCCGGAGAGCAGGCTCAGGTTCACCACCCGTATGTCCCGGCGGACGCCCTCCACCTCCTGCGCGTACCACAGCGGGAAGGTATCGTTGTCCCCGAACGTGAAGAGGATGGCGTTGGGCGCGCAACTATTCAGGTAATTCTTGGCGTGCGCGATGGTGGCGTAGCGCCCGCTGCGGTCGTGGTCATCCCAGTTTTCGGCGGCCATGTTCACCGGCACGGCTACCAGACAAACGGCCCCGACCGCCAGCGCCGCGTAGCCGGAGGGTATCTTCTTTTGCAACCATTTCCACAGGGAAATCACGCCCAG
>JAISAV010000158.1 GCA_031266545.1 Odoribacteraceae bacterium
CTGGATCGAACCCTGGTGGATTATCAGGTGCTCTACACCTGCAAGCCGGGGGCTTGTAGCATGGAAATCTCCCGGATCCGCTACCAGTACGGCGAAGATACCAAAACGCAATACCTCGCCGAGGAGTGGATCACGGACGAGCACGCCTACAACAAGAAACGCGGGAGACTGTTGCACGGGAGCGACAAGTTTCGGATGAAGACGATCGACCTGGTGGACGACTTGGAAAAGTTGACGCGCGAGGCGTTGCAAGTGCCCGGCGACCGCGACGCGGCCCCCCGGGTAATCCCGCCGCGGGAGGAGCCGCTGGCGCCTGCCGCGATCCCTGCCACGCGCGAGGGATACCAGCGGATTCTGCCCACCGAGATCAACGGGAATTTCATCAACATGTTGATCAACGGCAGCCTGACCCTCTCCGGGGCGACTGGCAAGCCGGGCGTCACCACCCGCTGGGGCGGGATCGGGTATCTCTTTGACCGGCCGGTGGTCTACTGCTTCGCGCCCCGGGCCGGGGAAGACGACCGGCCGGGCGAGAACTACACCCTGCTGTGGACGCCCGCCGGTCAAGGCCAGAGCCTCTACCGGGAGGTGCTCTTCGAGTGTCGCACGCTCCTCGCCCAGCCCCTCGCGCTTGACGCCGCAGCGGGATGGGGCGACAAACCGCTACCTTACTTTTATACCGGCGAGATTATCGCCATCTGGATCAAATAAGGCAGGCGGGGCGCCCGCGACCCGGCGGGCGAGCCTCCTCGCGCGTGAAAAACTTTTTATCTCGTGGTGTCGTAATAGAAATTACGAGGGAGGACGCCCCCCGCGCCACCGTCGAGGGGAAAATGCCCGTCAAGGTAACGATTTGCAACTAAAATCCTTGATAACGCACGAAAATGTTACTACATTTGCGGGATAAAACCTATTTTTGAAACACGTGATATATTCACAATGCCGCTTTGGATATGAAAAATGAGATGTTGTTAGCGAATTTGATGCACGCGGTCAAGGGAAAAATCCCGGAAGGGAAAAACCTCGCGATGATGCTCTCCGAACTTTTGTGCATCGGACGGGAAGCCGCGTATCGTCGCATACGCGGCGAGGTACCCTTTTCTTTCGGCGAGGTGTCGGTGATCGCCGACAAGCTGGATCTCTCGCTGGACATGATCGTGGGAAAGAGCCGGGAGGACACCATCCCCTTTTATTACACGGCCCTCAGTTTCGCGGACACGAGCGACAAGAATTACGAGATGTTCAGGAATATCATCACGACCTACGACCGCGGCCGGCTCGACCCCCACTCCGAGCTGGGGATCGCGATCAACATGCTTCCCTTGACCTTCCTGACGAAATACGCTTACCTGATGCGCCTGCGCAGCTACAAGTGGACGTACCAGCACGAGGGCCGGGAAAACACGATGCCCTTCCGCGAGATGCCCTTCCCCGAGCGTTTCGCCCGGCTGGGCGAGTACTACTCGAAGGCGGTGGAAGGGATACAGACGACCTCCATCATCCTCGACCCGATGGTGTTCAACTACTTGATCAGCGACATCAACTATTTCGTCAACGTCGGGCTGATCCTCCCCGAGGAACTCGAACGCCTCAAGGAGGAGCTGTTCCAACTGTTAGACGACCTGGAGCGCATGGCCGCCAACGCCCGCTACGACTCGGGAAACCCCCTCTTCCTCTATATCTCTAACACCAACTTCGAATCCACGTACAGCTACACGCTATACGAGTACGGCTCCGTGTGCTGCCTCAGCATCTTCACGCTGAACGTCCTCAGCTCGGTGGACGAGAGCATGGTGCGCATGATAAAAGAGTGGATACACTCTCTCAAACGCCTCTCCACCCTTATCTCGGAGGCGGGCGAGATGCCCCGCCGGCAATTCTTTAGAAAACAACGGGATTTGATCGCCCAGCTATAAGCCCATACTGTTGACTTAAGGGATAAAGTGCTCTGAAAGAGCGCTAAGTAATAGCGTAGGGCAACGCCCAGTCGTGGTCGGAAGATTACAGGGATGACCATAAAAAGCCCCGAAGGGTAGGATGTCCAAAAGTTGAGAAAAAAATATACTTAAAACGAGTATTCTATACTTGCATAAACTACTCATCAATAGATACTTCATGTTAGATAAAAATGGAAAATTGATGCAAAAAACCGGAAATCTGAAAAATAGTCGAAAAATACAGAGAAAACTATGGACTAATATGTTGAAAATCTCGTCATTAGTAGACGAAATAAACACAATAATCAGACATATTTTTATTCAACTTTTGGACACCCTACCCTTCAGGGCGCAGGTTAGAGGGCGTATCTATTTTACCCAACGCGTTGCATTGGGCTGGGCTATGGTGGACCTTCAGCCCTTAAGTTGATGGCATTCGGTTATTTGTTGCCCGTAGGGCATCTATATCAATAGAAAAACGGCCTTTTTTCCCGCACAACCTCGTCAGGGGTTGAACACCTACGGCGTTCAGGAGCGGATGGGAAATATTTTCTATTGATATATAAGCCCTAACGGGCTATGCTTATCCCGAACTCAGGTTAAGAGAATAAAGGTTTTCAACTGGATTACCATTGATTACCGGGCTTTCAGCCCTTAACCTGACGGCTATGCTGCTTCGGGGTTGAGGGGGGAGAGGGGGCGCATCCCCCGGTTGCTACGCTTTACCGGGGGGGATGCAGATTCAACTCTTCGGGTTGCGAGAGGGCAACGCATCCAGCCGTGGTCAGAAGATCTACAAGAAGCGTATAGCGTTTGTAATCTGCAAAAAGCGCATAGCGCTTTCGTGTTTATAGCCGTGTGCGACAGCGCACGGTCAACGAGACATTCCCCATCCCTGCGCCGCATAGCGGTGCCGCAATCATGTCACATACACCTCGTGATGAACGGCACCGCTACGCGGTGCGGGGATGGGGGGACATCTCGTTCCGTGGCCTGTCAGCCACGGCTATAAACGCATAAGCGCTATGCGCTTACGGGAAAATAATCTTCCGACCACTCGTGGACGATGACCCCCGGTTATGAAAATCCCGTCCCGCAGGGGATTTTTTTGGCTTAAGTTGACGGCATTGGGCATTGCTCTATGCGATTAATTACGCTCTTCCAGAGCAATTTATGCTCTTCTTGACCTTCTGTTCACGACTGATCTTCAGTCCTTAACTTGACGACGTTGGCCTGCCCAAGGCTAAATAGAGAGGCCGAAGGAGAAAAGGAAGTTAAAGAACGGGGCGTTGTGTTGGGTCTCGTATCCCGTGCGGAAGCCGAAGTTGACGGGAATCGTGAGATTGAGGAAGTGCGAGTCGCATGTCGTCTCGAGGCCGAACGAGTGGTAAAGGTTGGTGGAGTTGATGGTGGTCGTTTTTGGCCCGATGCTAATGCTCGTCGTTGCTTTTGTGGCTTGCCCGGCGTCGAAGAAGAGGCCCGCGCTGATCCGCTTGATGTAGAGAAGGGGCGTGAGGCGTAGGTCGGGGTAGGAGAGGGGGAGGTAGTAGGAGGTGCGTAGCGTGGCGAGTCTAAAGCCGGAGAGGTGCGTGCCGCGCGGGGAGAGGATTTGGTTGCCGAAGTTGGAGGTGGCGACGGATTTCTCCTGGTAGCCGGCGTAGAGGGTGAGCGCGTGGTGAGAGGCCACGCCGGGAAAGGAGAGGTTGCTTTCGCCCCACCACGTGTGGCCGAGGTCTGTCCTGCCGAACGGGGTGTGCGAGTAGCCCACTTCGAGTTGCTGTCCCCAGCGGGGGTAGAGGTCGCGGGCGCTCATTCTGGTGCGCTGGTAGAGGATAAGGCCGTACTGCAAGGCGTGCAGCGAGAAATTGGGGTTGCTGAACTGGTAATTGCCGGGGGCGTCTCCTTTCCACCCGTTGTTCGTGAGCACGGTGAGTTTGTCTACCCGGTGACGGCGCAGGGTCTGCCATTCATATTTGATGTAGGGCTTGAGACCTTGGTTGTGGTTCTCGCGGGTGAGGTCCACGGGAAATTCTATCGTGCCGTTTAACAGGGTTCGGCGCGAGCGGTTGGTGATTTGGATGGCATCTGTTTGGCCGTTCTTGTTGGTGGCCGTCTGGACTGGTCGCGTCCACGCGTGCTTGCCGTCGGAAAGTTCGATCTTGAGCGTGGGCCATAGTCCCCGGTAGGTGGCGTTGATCTTCCAGTTGCCGTTGGCGTAGTCGCCGTCCCAGGTGTACCCGGCTGTCCAGAAAAAGGTGCTTAGCTTGTTTTGGGAGCTGACGGCCAATCCCGTTTGGATCGAGACGTCGTCCCGGTTGGGAAAGAAGGGACCCCAGCTATGCACGTTTATGGCGTGGCGAAGTTTGTTGTATTTCCGGGTCGCGTGGTTGCTGGTAACGGGTTGCGAGGAGAAATCCCAACGCTCCTCCCGCGTCATGCTGTCGGCGAGCGCGAAGGGGCGGTGTACGGTCTCTCGCGGCACGACGCGATGGAGGGGAATACGCGCGGGTCGATAACCGTCGGCGGTGTAAAAGGAGAAGTAGAGGGTGTCGCCATCGACGGCAGGATAGCTCAGGCCGAAGCGCCCTTCGGCGATTTGTTCGCCGGTGGCGGGTTGCCCGGGCGTGCATGTCGCGCGATAGAGGGCGTTGTTGCCGTTATACGCGGCGCGATAGATAAAATGTTCGCCGGCGATAATAGGGCGATCGATCTCGTCGTGACTCACGGGCGTGAGCGGCAGGCGCTGGCCGGAGTCCATGTGGATAGCCTCTACGCGCTTGCCTGCCGGGGTGACCGTCACGACGAGGATTCTCCCCTGACCGGCGTACGAGGGGTGGATAAATAATTCGGTTTCGTTGCCGCGTAGGCGGAAAAGTTCGTTTTCCAGCGAGGCGTCCATCACCACGAGCGCGGCCTGCTCACGGGCGTCCACCTCCACGAAGCCCCACGAGTCCGTCCCCACGGGGAAGGGGGCGAAGCGGTTGACAGGTGCGGGGTAGCGCCGGTACGCGCCGGTGTTGGCGTCGTAAGAGGCGAGCACCATCTTTCCCCCGTGTTCCCAGCGGGGGTGGGGCTTGTATTCCGACCATAGCAATACCCCTTGCCGGTGACAGAACGCGTAGTCATACAGAACGCCGGGGCGGAAGAGCACTTGCTCCTGCCCGTCGCGGAGCTTCACGAAAGCGCCCGTCTCGCCCAGTCCATTCTTGTAGGCGATGATCGTCCCGTTACCCGCGGGGAGCGGGGAGTGGTAGCTCGCGTATACCTTATTATTATAGGTGGCGATCGTGTCGAACGCGTGGTGAACGGTGGCGGCCTCCCGCGTCCATTGTTGCTGCAACTCGGTGAGGTTGTCCCGGTAGAAAGTGATGAGGGTGTTTCGCCCGGTGTTGGCTCGCTTCACGCTGTCGGGGTTATGAAAGGTGGCGCGGAAGGCGGGCGCGTTCCAGAGGGAATCCCGCCGGGATCCCATCGTGAGCCGTAGCCCGTGCGACACGGGGGAGAGTTCATAAGGCCGTCTCCCGATCCGATCGAAGACCTTTTGCCACAATTCTTTCCCGTAGTGAAGCCGCCCGTTGCTCACCAGAAAATAGCCTAGGGCATAGCGATCGGGGATAAAATCCTTGTATGAACCGAGCACGGCCTTCCGGTAGGGGTCGATACCTTTCTCCACGACCCTCGCTTTCATCGCGTTCAGGAACTCCGGCGATCGTCCTCGCCCGCCGTGCGTGGCGGAAGTCTCGAAGACGGTGGCGTCTCCTTCCAGCAACCACATGGGGGCGAAGAGGCCGACGAGTATCATCGTGTACTGCTCCCCGAAGATATGATAGAGCACCTTGGAAAACCCTTGATTAATCTTGTCGAACTGCACCACGTGGCGAAACTCGTGCACGCAGAGGTGTTCCAGCCACTGGACGTCCGGGTCTTGTGCCGGGGTCGTGTACAGCTCGCTCTTCTTGGGCGCCCAGCCGACGTTCCCGTTGGAGACGCCCCCGTTGGCCCGCACGATCATGGAGATTTTCTTGGCGTGTATCCCCAGCGAGTTGGCGTGGGCGTAGAGCCTCTCGTAGAGTTGCGCGAGTTCCCTTGCCCGTTCCTCGAAGAAGTCGGGATAGATCAACTGGAAATCCTTCGTCTCGATCTGTCGCCAGCGAACGGATGCCGGGTCTTGCCCGAGATCAACAAATTGCGCGACGGAGACGAGCGGAGAAAAAAACGCGACGAGCGCGTAAATAATTTGTCGAATACGATAGTACATGGTTTTTGTTTTTATTGGCGCGAAGGTATATGAAATTCTTGGTCTCGCCGTGGGATTGATTTTCGTTTTCCGATAAATAGTGCTACCTTCGTCCAGTTTTTAACATGAAAAAGCCTGAAAGATGAGTACTATTGTGAAAAATGGGCGGTGGATCATGACGTGTTTCATCGTGTTGTGGGGCGGAATGCCCTTGTTGGGGGGAAATTCCCCCGAGCGCCCGAGGCTCGTGGTCGGGATCGTGATCGACCAGATGCGCTGGGATTACCTTTACCGTTACCAGGATCGCTACACGAAAACGGGTTTTAACCGGATGTTGCGCGAGGGATTCTCGTGTGAAAACACGATGGTGAACTACATCCCCACGTACACGGCGATCGGTCACTCGAGCATTTACACGGGATCGGTGCCTTCCATTCACGGGATCGCCGGGAACAATTTTATCGTGCAGGCCACCGGTAAATCCCTCTATTGCACGGAAGACGACGAGGTGAGGAGTATCGGCACGCCGCGAGACGACGCGGCAGTCGGCAAGATGTCGCCCCGTAACTTGAAGGCCTCCACGATCACGGACGAGCTGGAGTTGGCCACCAATTTCCGCGCCAAGGTCATCGGGGTCTCCTTGAAAGACCGGGGGAGCATCTTGCCTGCCGGTCACGCCGCCGATGCCGCCTACTGGTTTGACGGGAAGAGCGGCAACTGGATCACCAGCTCGTGGTATCGCGAGAGCCTGCCGGGGTGGTTGGAGGGCTACAACCAGACGCGGCCCGCCGAGCGCTACCTGTCCGAGGATTGGAACACGCTCTACCCCATCGAGACCTACGTGCAGAGCACCCCCGACGATAACGTCTACGAGGAGCCTTACGAGGGCGACAAGCATCCCGCCTTCCCGATCAAAACCTCGGAACTCGTGAAGAGCCAGGGATTAGACCTGATTCGTTCCACGCCCTGCGGGATGACGATGACGTTCGACGTGGCCCGGCTGGCCATCGAGAACGAGCGCTTGGGCGGTGGCGAGGTGACCGATTTCCTGGCCGTGAGCCTCTCCTCGCCGGACTACGTCGGCCACCAGTTCGGGGCGAACTCGGTCAAGGTCGAGGATACTTACCTGCGCTTGGACAAGGAGTTGGGCGACTTCCTCGCGTACCTCGACAAGCAAGTGGGCAAGGGAAACTACCTCGTCTTCTTGACCGCCGATCACGCCGGGGCGCATAACGGGCAATTTCTCCTCGACCACAAGATCCCCGCGGGCAACTGGAAGGAAGGGGAGATCAGGACGGCCCTGAACAAGCACTTGCAGGAGCGTTTCGGGAAGGAAAAACTCGTTTCCAGCCTCTCGAATTATCAGGTACATTTCAACTACAAGCAGGTGGACGAGACGGTGGACATGGAGTCCCTCCGCGCAGCCACGATCGCCTACTTGCAGCAGGTGGAAGGGGTAGCCTACGCCGTGGAGATGGCCAAGGCCGCCGCCGCGCCGGTTCCCGCCATCATCCGGGAACGGATCGTCAACGGCTATAACCACGCGTTGAGCGGCGAGATACAGGTCATCCTGAAACCCGCGTGGTACAGCGACCGCAACTTGCAGGGGGCCACGCACGGCACGTGGAATCCTTACGACTCGCACATCCCGCTCCTGTGGATGGGCTGGAAAATCCCGCGCGGGCAGTCGAACGAGGAGGTTTACATGACGGACATCGCCCCGACGCTGGCCGCCTTGTTGCGCGTCCAGATGCCCAACGGCTGCGTGGGCAAACCCATCACGGACATGTTGAAGAACGTCAAGCGTGAAGGCAAGAAATAGCGCCGACCGGGAAAGAGCGCCGCGCGTGCGGGAATTCACTGTGGGGGAGGAGTCGGGCCTGCTCGCCTACCTCTTCCTCGCCTTGCCCGACAAGAGCCGTTCCACCGTGAAATCGATCCTCTCCGGGCGACAAGTCTTCGTGAACGACGCGGTCACCACGCGCTTCGACGCCCCCCTGCGGCCGGGCGACCGCGTGAGGGTCAACATGGAGAAGGGGGTCATGGCGTTTTCTCACCCCGAGTTGGAAATCGTGTACGAGGACGAGGCGCTGATCGTCATCAACAAGCGGCAAGGATTGCTCTCCGTGGCCACGGGCCGCGAGCGGCAGAAAACGGCTTATTATATCTTGACCGATTACGTGCGCCGCCTGCACCCGGGCAACCGGGTGTTCGTGCTGCATCGCCTCGACCGGGAGACCTCCGGGCTGATGATGTTCGCGAAGAGCGAGCGGGTGCAGGAGGAGATGCAGCGCCACTGGGACGAGATGGTCACGTGCAGGAAATACGTCGCCGTGGTCGAGGGCAAGCCCGCGCGGGAGAGCGACCGGATCGTTTCCCGTCTGCAGGAAAACAGCGCCATGAACGTTTACTCGGCGGGGGAGGGGCAGTTGGCCGTGACCCGTTACACCATGTTAAAGACGAACCGCCTCTACTCGCTGCTGGAACTTGAATTGGAGACGGGGCGCAAGAACCAGATCCGCGTCCACGCGGCGGAGATGGGCCACCCCGTGGCCGGGGACGCCAAGTATGGCGCCCGTTCCAACCCGATCAACCGCCTCGCCCTGCACGCGCGGGAGTTGCACTTTATCCATCCCGTCACGCGGGAGTTGATGCACTTCCAGACGGAGATCCCCAAGCGTTTCCTGCTCTTGGTCAAGCAACGCGAGCGCCGGGATGTTTAAAAAACCTGAGTTCGGGATAAGCATGGCCCGTTAGGGCTTATATCTCAATAGAAAAACGGGGATCGCCTCTCTTTCTTTCCCCGACGGGGAACCACATCAATGGAAAGAGGTGGATGGCCCTAACGGGCAATAAAGAGATTTTGTTGGTCTTCCGCTCTATTGACATGAATGCCCTGACGGGCAATGTACAAAACCATGCCGCGTGCGGTATAGGCAATTGTTGGCTTTGTCTGTAATAAACCCTTTTTACCCGCGCGATTCGTTATAGGGCCAAAAGAAATAGCTGCCTGGTGGAAACCAGGCAGCCTCACTTGAATGGAAGTCATTAGACGAAGGCGTCTAATTTTGCACACACACTCTAACAAGTACGTTCTCGATATACCGTTTCCGTTCCACTTGCCTCGCGGTCGCGGTCTACCGTATCGTTTTTATGTTTTACTCTCTTACTACTCGTCGGTCCGCGATCTTCCCGGGGAGGCTCGCATCTCGCTCACATAAGTAAAACGAGTACCCCCTCCTTTTCTCACGCCCTAAAATGATTTTTTTTTCGCCTCCCCTCGTTTTTTCTTTTACCGGCACGCCCGGGGTCGTGATCCGCTCGTGTTTGGGAGCGCGCGGGACGCTTGTCGCGGGCTGGTTTGTACAAGATATGATACAACGTTGTATCACGTGTCCCGCGCGGGTCACGTCTCCTTGTAAAAGGCGCTCTTGATCTTCTTGATCGCGAGGCTCAACTGGTTCTCGACGGTACGCTTGCTGATGGAGAGTTGCTCGGCGATCTCGTCGTTGCTCAGGTCCATGTGCTTGCTCAGGCGGAAGATCTCCTGCTGTCGCGCGGGCATCCTCTCGACGATCGTGTCGACGAACAGGCGCGTCTCGTGGGCGATATAATCCTCTTCCGTGGAGGTCGTCTCCTCCGGGTACTTGCACCGCTCGTTGTAGTAGGATTCGCGCACGTGCTTGCCGCGTATCCAGTCGATGGAGACCCGGTAGGCGATGGTAAAAAGGAAAGAGGTAAGGCTTTTGACGGATGGTTTCACGGAGTCGTGATTTTCCCACAGCCTCGCGAAGACCTCTTGCGTCAACTCCTCGGCGATGACCTCCGACCGCATAAAACCGTTGACGTAAAACTTTACCCGGGGGAAGTAATTTGTAAAAATAGTCTCGTAAGCCTTGTGATCCCCTTCTCGCAAAGCCATGACAATTTGGTCTGTAACCAAATATTGATAACGTTCATTCATGAAAAAATTGCTCACACACATCTATAATACCTAAAGGTACGAGAAATGCGCGACACGGGTTACAAAACGCCTCGAAACCGGTACTGGGCGCGGGTTTCCGCTGGTAGGGGGGTTAATGTTTCAGGTGACGATCCATCTCGCGACGGGCGTCCTTGAGCTTTAGGGACTCTCGCTTGTCGTACGCCTTTTTGCCGCGGGCGAGGGCGACGCGCAGCTTGGCGAACCCCTTCTCGTTCAGGAAAAGGCGGGTGGGGACGATGGTGAGGCCGCTCTCCTTGGTCTTGCGTTCCAGCTTGTAGAGTTCCTTGCGGGTGAGCAGCAACTTGCGCTCGCGGCGTTCCACGTGGTTGTAGTAGGTTCCCAGCCGGTATTCCGCCACGTACATGCCCTTGACCCACAGCTCCCCGGCGTGGAAGTAGCAATACGCGTCGACGAGGCTGGCCTTGCCGGCGCGGATGGACTTGATCTCGGTGCCGGTGAGGACGATCCCCGCCGTGTACTCCTCGATGAACTCGTAGTCGAAAGAGGCGCGTCTGTTTTTGATATTCACGTTATTATCCACGCGATAGGGTTTAAATGTTGATGGGCACGCGAAAAACGATGGTCAGCAGCCGCGTGAAGATCCACGGCAGGCAGATCACGAGCAGGCCGACGAGAAAACAACTGCCCCTCCGTCGCGCGGCATCCATCGACGCGAGCGCGCCCAGCCCGGAGTAAAGCACGTGGATGGAGTAAAGGCAGCACACCGCCAGCAGCTCGCCGATAAACTCGCGGGAGGAGAAGCCCATCGAGAGCGAGCGGAACGGGATGTAGGTGACGAAGGTGTAAAGCGACAGCTTGAAGGCGACGGGGGTGACCTCCGCGATCTCCGCCGCGAGGAAGACCCGCGCGACGCGGAACGTGACGTAGCACCCCGCCGTGCACGCCGCGAGGTTGATGACGCCCCACCGCAGGGCCACCGAGAAGTCCGCCGTCGTCCAGCGCAACAGCACGACGAGGAGCGAGAGCAACGCGCAGGGCAAGACGATGAAGTCCCGGAAGAGCGTTACCCTCCCGAGACGTTCATCGTTAATGACCTTCCACTCCCGCCCCGGCGCCAGTAGCAACCCCTTGAGGCGGGAGAGAACGAAGGCAAGTCGCGTCCTCCTCGTCATGAGGATCAGGATAGTTTTTTTAGCCCCACCTTGTGCCCCGCGGCGGCGAAGTACAGGATGAAGAGGTAGCACGGCAGCCCGATCACGCAGTAGGCGAGTTGCCCGCCGACGCTCGTGCTGGCCAGGTAGCCGTACACCAGCGGCAGGATGGCGCCCCCGGCGATGGCCATGATCAGGAGGGCGGAGCCGGTCTTCGTGTGCCGTCCCAGCTTGAAGATGGCCAGCGGGAAGATGGCCGGCCACATCAGCGAGTTGGCCAGGCTAAAGAGGGCGACCACCCATATCGAGTACCCGGCGGGGATCACGGGCAACACGGCGGCCAGCAGCACGCCCAGCGCGGCGCAGGCCAGCAACGCCCGCGACTGGCTGATGTACCGCGGGATGCAGATGATGCCGATGATGTACCCGGCGATCAACGCGATCATGGAGTAGGTGGGGAATACCTTCGCCTCGTCCATGCTCATGCCTAACGATTTGGCGTAGTTGATCAGCGTGTCGACGGCGATCACCTCCATGCCTACGTACAGGAACAGGGTGAGCACGCCGATCCACAGGTGCGGGTAGGAGAAGATCGACCGGCTCGCGCCGCCGGGCTTGCTAGCCTCGTCATCTTGGTCGTCGATCTTGGGTAGCGGCGAGAAGCGCACGAAAAGCCCCAGCAGGATCAACGCCCCCATGATGATGACGTAGGGGTAGATCGCCTTGGAGGCCAGCGCGTCCAGCTCGACGGCCTTCGCCGCCGCGTCCATCACCCTGATCTTCACCTCCAGCACGTCGACGTCCTTCAAGACGACGGAACCGAGGATCAACGGGCTGATCGCCCCGGCGAACTTGTTGCAGATCCCCATGATGCTGACGCGCTTGGCCGCGCTCTCGGGCGGTCCCAGCTCGATCACGTAGGGATTCGAGGCGGTCTGCAGGATGGACAACCCGGTGCCCATCACGAACAACCCCAGCAGGAACAGCTCGTAGGCGCGCGACATGGCCGCCGGGATGAAGAGCAACGCCCCTATCGCCATGATAAACAGGCCCAGCATCATGCCGTTCTTGTAACCGGTCTTGCGCAGCACCCACGCCGAGGGCAGCGACATGAAGAAATACGCGATGTAAAAGGCAAAAGTCACCCAGTAACTCTGGCTTTCCGTCAGCTCGCAGGAGATTTTCAAGTATGGGATCAGCGTGGCGTTGAGCCAGGTCACGAACCCGAAGATGAAGAAGAGAATCCCGATGATGAAGATTCCCGTGGCGTAAGAGTTTTTGTTTTGTGTCATAAGTATTTATTTATTAAGTTGCTCGATATCTAACAAAATTTGCCTTGTCGCGCCGCCAAAGTTAATAATAAAATTGAAAAACAAACTTGCCCCGTGGATATTATTCCGTACATTTGCCACCGTGTGATCAATGAACGGGAAAGTGAGTGAAAAAAAGCGCATTTGATAGGATACTTAAAGGGTAATTTTTTTCTAACAACACGATGCAATATGGAAAGCGTCCCGGGAGCAGATTTGACGACACGCTTGAATACCAGGGAAACACGGGCATTCGAGGAGTTGTTTCACGCGTATTACGCGCCGCTTTGTTTTTTCGCGACCAAGATCGTGAAGGACGAAGACGCCGCGCGCGACGTGGTGCAGGAGGTTTTTATCCGCTTTTGGGAGAAAGATCTCTCCTTCGAGAACGTGATCGCGGTCAAGGCCTGCCTCTACACCTCGGTGCAAAACAAGGCGTTGAATTACCTCGAGAAGCAAAATAACCGGAAGCGGATACAGGAAAAAATGGCGCGGGAGGGTTACGCCGAGGACGATTTCCTCCTCCGGCAGGTGGAGGCCGACCTCTTCAAGGCGCTGTTCGCCGCGGTGGAGGAACTCCCGGATCAATGCCGCGAGGTCTTTACCCTGAGCTATCTCGAGCAGAAGGA
>JAISAV010000256.1 GCA_031266545.1 Odoribacteraceae bacterium
ATCGACGAGGTAGGCCGGATGACGGGCGCCATCACCGGGACGAACACGGCGTTCGAGCAGGCCGGGATCGTCATGGAATCGTACAACGAGAAAAAGGCCCGCGTGCAGGCCCGGTTCGAGGACTTTAAAATCTCCGTGTTTAACGCGACGGGCAGTTTCGGGATATGGGTAGAAACGGTGGCGAGCGCGCTCGTGCCGCTCGCGCAGTTGACGCCGTTAATCCAGGGCGTCGGCAAGGTGATGCTGCTCGTGAAAGCGATCAACTTCTCGGGCGTGTTCGCCGCCCTTTCCCGGGTGGTGGCCGTGGCCCGGATCAACCTGTTATTCATGAACCGGGAATTGATCACCGGGCAAATGGCCTCGATCGGTTTCCTGAACAACGTGCTCCGCGCGACCATCGCCGTGGGTCGTTTCGCGACCGTCGGGCTGTACTCCGCGATCAAGGCGCTGGGCGCGTGGGTGCTCTCGCTGGTCACGGGCGGGGCCGCCTCGCTGACCTTCGCGGGGGTGGCCTCCGGCGCCTTCGCGGCGTTCAAGGTAGCGGCGACGGTGGCGTGCCGGGCCGTCGGCATCGCGATCATGAACATCCCCATCATCGGGTGGATCGCCGCGGCGATCGCCGGTCTCATCGCGCTGGGCGTCTACTTCTGGAACACCTCGGTGAAATTCCGGGCTGCTTTAAAGGGCCTCGGGGCGGCGTTCGTCGCCACCTTCAAGGGCATATGGGAACTGGCGAAAAACGTCTTCAGCAGCATCGGCGACCTGATCGTCGCGGCCTTCTCGCTCGACGGGCAGGGGATCAGGGACGCCATCGCCCGGCTCAAGGGTGGCTTCTCGGACTTCGGCGCGAGCGTCGGCAAGGCGTTTAACGACGCCTACGAGGGGGAGATCGCCCGCTCCAAGTTAGAACAGGAGGAGAAAGAGCGGCGGGAGAAGGCCGGGGAGACCGGCGAGGAGTACACGCCCGCGCTCCCGGGTGGCGGTGGTGGCGGGGCGATCTCCGGCGGCCTCGCCGGGCTGGGCGGCAACCCCGACCGGGCCGACAAGATCAGGCACGTGAACATCGTGATCCAAAAGCTGGTGGAAAACTTCAACGTGCACACGACCAACCTGCACGACACGGCGAGCAAGGTCAAGGACAAGGTGACAGAGGCCCTTGTCAACGTGGTAAACGATTCAAACTACGCGATGTAATGAGCGACCTGTCCCCCATTAGCTTCATGTTCGTCGCGGCGGGCGTCGCCCGGCGGGCGCGTATCTCGCTCGCGCGTCTCGTCCCGTCGCGGGTCAACGCCGCGCCCTCGTGGGAGGGTCACGGCGAGGCGCCGGGGACGGTGGCGCTTGGCGTCCCGGTGACAGACCCGGGCTACTGGGAGGGCCGCTACGTGCTGACCGAGCTAACGCTCCGCAAGGCAGACGGCGAGACGCTTGTCGTGAACGACGCCATCGTGAGCGTCACGCGGGAGAAGCAGATCGTCCGGACGACGCTGGTCGGGTTAAACGGCACGATCAAGGAGTACATCTGCGACGGCGACCACGAGGTCGGCATCACGGTCGGGATCGTGGCCGTCGACGCGGGCGGGCAGATCGTCGACGACTACCCGGGGGAGGGGGTGAGAAAAGTCCGCAAGTTCCTCGACGAGAACCAGGCGATCGAGATCAACAGCGTTTTTTTGTCGATCTTTGGCATCGACCGCGTGGTCGTCACGCGCTTCTCCATCCGGCAGGAGACCGCGTCCAACCGCCAGGTGATCGACATTACGGCGCTCTCGGACGAGGACTACATCATCAAGAGTAACGAGTATTAAACGGTAATTAAACGATGTTCAGGCTAACGGCAAAAATAGAGATCAGGAGCGCGAAAACGTGGACGTTCGACAAGGTGGCCTCGGTGGAGATCACGCGGGACACGGACACGCTCACGGACACGTGCGTCATGCAGTTGCCCAGGAAGGTAACGTGGCAGGGCGAGACCTCCCTCCCGTTCAAGCGAGGTGACGAGGTGACGGTATCGCTCGGGTACGACGACGCGCTGCAGCTTGCCTTCCGCGGCTTTATCACGACCATCGGCCTGAAAACGCCGGTCACGATCACCTGCGAGGACTACATGTTCACCCTCAAGCAAGTGGAGGCGAAAAAACGGGCCTACGCGTCGGCCACGATCGGGCAGGTGCTCGCCGACCAGTCGCCTGGCATCCGGTACCGCGTGTTCGGCGAGCAGGGGATTGGCCCGTACCGCGTCGCGGCGGACACGGTCAGCGGCTTGCTCGGCGACCTGAAAGACCACGGCGACATCCGCTCGTTTATCCTCCTCGAGGAGGGCGAGCCGGTGCTACACGCGGGCGTGCTGTTCGAGCGTTCCAAAACCCACGAGCAAACGTTCGCCACCGGCGTCAACCTGATCGACGACAGCCAGCTCGCGGTACAGAACGCCGCCGACGTCAAGATCAAGTTGAAGGCGATATCCATCCTGCCGAACAACGACCGTGTTCGCGTCGAGGTGGGCGACACCGACGGCGAGACGCACACGCTACACGCCTACAACAAGAACGAGCAGGAGTTACGGGCGTGGGCGGAACAGGAACTCAAGCGCCTGAAACGCGACGGCCTGACGGGTTCCTTCACGACCTTTGGGACGCAACTGGTCGACAAGCTCGACAACGTCGCGATCAAGATCGACGGCAAGCGGGAAGGCGTCTATCAAGTGCAAAAGAACGTCATCAAGTACTCGCCCGCCGGGTTCCGGCAGGAGATCACGATAGGAGGGAGGGTAGCCGGATGACGATTAAAGAAGCGATCCGGGTCATGGCGTTATCCGGGGAGGAGTTCTACTGCAAAACCTGCACGGTCGACGCGGTCGACGCGACGGCCCGGACGATCGACTGCTCGCCCCTCGACGATAGCGCCCCGCTGCTCGGGGTAAACCTGCAGGCGAACCAGGGGGGCGAGGAGGGCGTCGTGGCGTTCCCGGCGCCCGGCAGCCACGTCGTGGTGGCCTTTATCACCCCGGCGATCGCCGTCGTGGTACTGTCGGAAAAAATCGACAAGATCGGGATGAAAATAGGCGACACGACGGCCACGCTCGTGGACGGGCAGGTCGACATCGCCACCGGGGGAACGACGGTAAACATCACCCCGGACGGCATGACCATCAACGGCGGCACGCTGGGCGGGCTGGTCAGGATCGAGGCGCTTACAAGCAAGATCAACGACCTGATCGAGGCGTTCAACGCCCACACCCATGAACTGCTCCCGGGGGCGGTCGCGGTGACGGGTAGCCCGACGGCACAATCTAACCCCGCGCCGGTGATGGTACCGGCCATCACGAGCCAGCACCCGGCGGTCTCGGTATCTGACTACGAGGACGAACACGTGAAACACTGAGGCAATGATCGGCATGTTAATAGACACGGAAACGGGCGACCTGCAAGTCAAGAACGGCACGCTGGTGCCGGGTGACACCACCGAACAGGTGGCCACGAGCGTGCTCCTGGCCGCCCGCGGCGAGTTCAAGGAGTACCCCCTGATCGGCGCGGAAATCTACAAGCAGGTCAACGGGAACGCCGATCCCATGTGGCTCGCCAACGCCCGGCAGATGCTGCAGGCGTGTGGCGTGCCGGTTCGCCGCGTGGTGTTAAAGGATAACCAAATCACGATCGAATGAAAACGATAATCCCCCTTGACCGCCAGAGCCTCCTCGACGTGGCCATCCAGGCCGGTGGCGGCGTGGAGGCGGCCCTCGACCTGTCGATCAAGAACGACGCCAGCCTGTCGGAACCGCTCGCCCCGGGCGCCGTGATCGAGGCCCCGGGCGTCGTTGACCCGATCGTGTTAAGCCGCTACGCGGCACGAAACGTTCGCCCGGCGACGGGGATATCGCCGGAAGATATAGAGGCCGCGCCCTTCGGCGGTATCGGCTTCATGGGCATCGAGATTGATTTTATAGTAAGTTAAAAAACAAGCCAATGGCACGAAAAATAGCAGAAATAAAAGAGGCCATCGCCGCGGACTTCACGCGCAACGAGGAGGTGGCGCGGGCCTACGGGTTCACCCCCGGTGAATCGTTCGGGACACGCTTTAGCAAGGTATCCATCGAGAGCGTGCTGTTCTACATCTTCGCGTGCGCCGCGTGGGTGGTGGAGAGCCTGTTCGACGAACACCGGCGGGAGGTCGGCGAGCGGATCGAGGCGATCCTGCCTCACCGCCCGAAATGGTACCGCGACAAGGCGCTCGCGTTCATGAAAGACAAGCCCCTGATCCCCGACACGGACAGGTACGACACGACCGGGATGGGCGACGACGCGATCGCGGCGGCCCGCGTGGTCAGGCACGCCGTGGCCGTGGAGAGCCGGGACGCCTCGATCCTCACGATCAAGGTCGCCGGGGAGAACGGCGGCGCCCGCTGCCAGCTCGACGCGGCGACGAAAACACAACTCCTCGCCTACCTCGCCGAGGTCAAGGACGCGGGCGTCCGCGTCGACCTCGTGAACCTCGCCCCGGACACGTTTAACTGCACGGTCGACGTCTACTACGACGCCATGCTCCTGCCCGAGGAGGTCGAGGGGGCCTGCCGCGACGCGATCCGGGGGTACATCGAAAATTTACCCTTTAACGGCGAGTACACCAACATGGCGCTCGTGGACGCCTTGCAGGCCGTCGAGGGGGTGAAGATCGTCGAGTTCCGGGGCGCGACGACCGTGGCGGCCAACGAGACGGCGCTCGTGCCGGTCAACGCGCGACACACCCCCCTCGCGGGCTACTTCGTGGCGGGAGCGATCACCATCAACATGACCGCGTATGAGCAAGTATGACGTGAACATCAAGCGGCTGGCGTTGCTGCTCCTGCCCACGTTCTGGCGCGTGCCGCTCCTCGCGGCGCTCGCCTACGCGGCGGTCTCGCCGCTGGCCTACCTGCACGCCCGGCTCGCCCGGTTCCGGGGGGAGACCCTCTACCGCCTCGACCACAACGGGCAAGTATGCCACCTGCGGGCGGTGCTCAACGACCAGTTCGACCCGGTCGAGCGGCGCGTCACGATCACGGAGACGGCGGGCGTCGCGTCCATCCTGATGCTCTACCGGCGCGAGGAAGAACGGGAGCAACTCGTGCCCGCGCGGGGAACGGGCGCCCTCGTGGTGAACCGGCGCGGCTTCGGCGGCGTCAACGGTGTTGACTTTTGGGTCAACGTCCCCGCGTCGCTCGAGGTAGACGTCGCCCGTTTAAACGCCATCGTCAACACCTACAAGCTGGCATCAAAACGATTTTCTATCAACTACACGTGGCAATAAACATTTTTAAACTATACCCGAATGAAGAATACGACGGGGAGATTTACCCTGCAACAAGACAAGAATTTCCCGGTAGACTGCGAGACGTTAGAATACTTGCAGGCGAACGCCTCGCTCGCTCACGTGCTCGGCAATATCGTTGGAGACAAGACCATATTATCGGGTTGCGAGCCGGAGCAGAACGGCACGCGGCGTGGCGCCGGGTACGTGTTCGCGAAAACGATAGACTTCCCGGACGGCGAGATACTCTACTGGGAGGGCGGTAACGTCTCCGGGGGGATGTACCTGCAGCAGGAGATCATCCCGGTGACGGCTCAGGGGTACGAGTTTCCCCACGCCTACACCGCCCGATCGCTGGTGGCCGGGGTAGGATCGGAAAACTTCAACTGGGCCGACTTCAAGCCCTTTAAAACGCCGCGTGAACTCGAGGAACGGATCGTCCAGCAAGACGCCGCGATCGCCGCGCTGGCCCCGCCCCCGCTGGGAATCGTGCAACTGTGGGCGGGATCGAAAGTGCCTGACGGGCACGAGCTATGCGAGGGCCAGCAACTCAAGATAGCGGACTACCCGGCGCTGCACGCGGCGCTGGGCACGACGTTTAACACGGCGTACAGCGCGAGCGGCTCCCGTTACACGACCGCGAGCGGTTACTTCCGGTTGCCGGACTTGCGCGGCCGCTTTATCGTCGGGAGCAGCAGCGAGGACGCCGACTACACCGGCCACGGCAAGGTAGGCGGGGAGAAAAAACACGCGCTAACGATCAACGAGATGCCCGCGCACGCGCACCAGTTCAAGGACTACTACTACACGGAGAACGTCAACGAACCCGGGCGCGACGGCAGCGACTACTTCACCGCCGCTGGCCTCGGCTCCGGCGACCACGACCGCGATAACCACTACCTGTACTACCTCCGCCACGACACGGAGGCGCGCGGCGGGGGCGCGACACACGAGAACCGCCCGCCGTACTACACGCTTGCTTACATCATGAGAACCAAATAACACGACAAGGAATGGCAACAAGAGGCAGGTCACTTTTAAAATCATGGTTCAAGCGGGGTCTTTACCCGCAAGCCGACCAGTTCGCGGACTGGATCGACAGTTTTTTCCACAAGGAGGAGGACACGATCCCGGTCGCCGCGGTCGAGAACCTCCCGGCGCTACTCAACAACAAGTATGCGCGCACCGACGGTGAAGCGTTGAGACAAGAACACGACACTCTCGCGGGGGCATTCGCCGGGCACGAGACATCCAACGCGCATGACTTTGAAAGCGTTCATGACAAACTCGACAAGCTGGCGGAGACCGACGAGGCGATCGCCATCGACCTCGGCACGATCGGCGCGACGCTCAAGTCCGGTGAGACGCTCGCCGGGGCGCGCTCGGCGCTCGTGGCGCTGGGCGACAGCTACCGCGACCTGTACGCGGTCGCGAGCACGTTAAAAACGTTCCTGCAATCGAGCGACACCGCCCACGCGACCATCGACACGTGGAAGGAGATAGAAACCTTCCTGCAGGGCGTCACCGACACGCAAAACCTCACCGGGCTACTCTCATCCCTCGAGGGCAAGATCACGACCGCTTACGGTGTCGCGATCGCGCTCTCCCGGGCGTCACTCGTGCAAGTAGACGCGGAGATCAGGCAAGAGATCGCCGTCGTGCGGCAGACGGTACTCGCGCTGATGGCCGAGAGCGCCGGTCGGGTGATCCCGCTCGCGATCGAGATCACGTTACCGGGCAAGATCACGCTCGGCAACGGCGTGCAGCAATACATCCGGGCGAAACTCCTGCCCGTGTTCGC
This sequence comes from Odoribacteraceae bacterium, assembly GCA_031266545.1. Lineage (GTDB taxonomy): Bacteria > Bacteroidota > Bacteroidia > Bacteroidales > Marinifilaceae > JAIRKS01. The sequence goes on from JAISAV010000256.1 coordinate 7,088, forward strand.
CGTGCAAAACGTCATCTTCCTGGGCGACGGCAAGGCGGTCGAGGTCGAGCCGGACGGCTCGGTGGCGGTGCTCGGCCCCGGCAAGAGCCGCGTGCACGTCATCCCCACCGAGAACACCTCGCTCCACCGGACGGTCGAGATCGAGGTCGTCTACCCCTCGTTTATCAAAGAATCCGCCGCCGGGTTACTCCTCGCGACGGGTCAAGAGATACTTTTAACTTGATATTTAAACAAAAAACCAAACAACATGGCATTAACAGAACAAGAAGAAGCCAGCGTGCGGCAGATCATCGCCGCGATGCAGGACGGGAAACGCATTTCCGACCTGCCGTTAGCCAGCGGGCTGCTCTCGAAAATGCACGTCCCGGTCGTTGACGAGGACGGGGAGACGCGCAAGATGAACCTCTCGGAGGCCGTCTCGACGGCCAGCAACCCGGTAGCTGGCCGCTACTGGAACGAGCTAAACACGACGCCGGTCGCGGGCTATTACGGTAGCCTGTCGGCGTTAAAGGAACTACCCAAAAAGTTGGGACTTGGCCGCTACCTCGTGACCGACGACCGTGCCCGGCGCAAGCTTGACCCGGTGGATTCGACCCGTTACGAGGACGGCAGCCCCGCCCGGCTTGACGGCAGTCAAGGGCAATGCATGTGGTGCTGGAACGCCCACTACTACACGACGTGGAAGGAGGGCAACAACACCGTCGAGGTGATCACGTTCCTTCCCGTCACCGGGAAAAACTCTACCCGCGTGCCCGCGGGAGGCGTCTCGTGGCTCGGCGGTGGCGTGATCGACCGGACGGATCAAAAACTGTGCTCCCTGATCTCGGACGATCCTCGTTACCGTGGCGGTAACGGCAGCGTCCTGTCGGCCTACACGGGGTTAGACGACGGTGCCCCGCAAAAGACGCAACTCGGCATGGTCGGCACGGCCCTCGCGTTGAAGAATTTCAGCGCCTACGCGCGCAAGCGCGGCGAGGGCTGGGACGCGAACTGGTACGTCGCCCGGGCGGTGGTCGAGTACACGACGCGTATCCTTCTCGGCACGCGGAACTCGCAAGCTGCCTACAACCCGGCGCTCGACGCCGACGGCCTCATGCAAGGCGGCCTCGGCGCGGGCGTGACCACGCTAAACAGTACCACGTGGAACGAGTACAACGGCTATTACCCGATCGTCCCCACGAGCGTTGGCCTCGAGAAGGGCGACGGCACGGGCGTCATCGAGTACAGCGTGACGAAGGGCGACGGCACGTCGATCTACACGGCCCCCGTGCCGGTCTTTTTCGGCCTCGTTCACCCTTTCGGGCACGTCTGGAACGTCGTCTCCGGCATGATCTTCGACGTTGGCGAGGAGAAATCTCCCGCTTACGTCGCCCCCTCGCTTTACGCGGGCATCGACTGGACGGCGCTCGCGGGCATGTCCCTTGTCGGCGAGTTGCCGCGGGCCTCGGGCTACATAAAAAAGTTGTCGATGCACAAGCTATGCTGCCTGCCGACGGAAGTCGGCGGCTCCAGCGCGACCTGTTTCTGCGACTATTATTACACCAACTGGGAGACCAGCAGGGGTTTCCGTGTTCGTCTGTCGGGCGGTTCGTCTCACACTGGCACGAATGCGGGCGCGTTCGTGACGGACGCGTATTACGCGGGCACGTCCACGGCTGCGTATGTCTCCTCGTCCCTCTGCTTTTTCGACGAAGACCCGTTGATGGGCGAGTAGGTGGCGACAGAAAGCGTTCTTTGAAATGTTGACATGGTTAAACCCCGGCGGGATAGTAATGAGACTATCCCGCCGGAGGCGGGTCGATTTTTTTTCGATTTTTCCCGTTTCCCTTGTTTTTTCAGGTATTCGCCCGTTTTTTTGCTATATTTGCCCCGCCCGGCAGTCCCGGGCAGGTCGCTCTTTAGGAGTTATTTCGCCCTCCGTGTTCGTCTGTCAGGCGGTTCGTCTAACAATGGCACGAATGCAGGCGCGTTCGTGACGAACGCGAATAACGCGGGCACGTCCACGAATGCGAATGTCTCCTCGTCCCTAAACTTTGCGAGAAGAAAAAAAACGTCAAAAGGGGGCCTTGCCACTGGGCAAAAAACAAATAAAGCAGAACGGGTGCTGGTAGGCCGGCGACGGCTCGACGGCTCCCAGGTTAGCAAAGCAGAAACACGGACACGCTGAAACGGACGATGAAACGACACGGGAATCTTTACAAGCGAGTAATCGCTTTCGATAACCTCCAGGCCGCGTACGAGCACGCGAGCAAGGGCAAAAGGCACCGCCCCGAGGTGCAGGCGTTCGCCTTGAATCTCGAGGAGAACCTGCGCGAGATCGGGCGGGAACTCGAGGGGCGCGCCTACCATACTTCTGATTATAGCGTGTTCACCAAGTACGAGCCGAAAGAACGGCTCATTTACAAGTTACCGTTCCGCGATCGCGTCGTGCACTGGGCCATCATGCTGGTGATCCAGCCCACCTGGGTAAACAACTTCACGCGCGACGCGTACGCTTGCGTGAAGGGCCGGGGGATACACCCCTGCCTGAACAAGCTCCGGCGAGACATGCACGACGACCCGGCGGGGACGGCCTACTGCCTGAAACTCGACATACGCAAGTTCTACCCGTCCATCGATCACGAGATACTCAAGCGGGTGATCCGGGTCAAGATAAAAGACCCCGATTTGTTATGGTTACTCGATGAAATCATTGATTCGGCGGCCGGGGTGCCCATCGGCAACTACCTGAGCCAGTTTTTCGCGAACCTCTACCTCTCGGAACTCGACCACCTGCTGAAAGAGCGGCTAAAGGCGCGGTATTATTACCGCTACGCGGACGATATCGTGTTGCTCGGGGCGGACAAGGGGACGTTAAGCGGGTACCTGCTGTTCATTAACGACTACCTGAACAACGAGCGGGCGCTCGACCTCAAGCGGAATTATCAAGTCTACCCCGTCGAGAGCCGGGGCGTCGACTTCGTGGGCTACGTCACGCGTCACGCGTACTGCCTCGCCCGCAAGCGGAACAAGCAGAACTTGTGCCGCGCGGTGTCGAGGGCGCGCGGGCGCGGCCTGCCGGACGGGGAGATTCGCCTGAAGCTGGCCTCCCGCCTCGGGTTCATGTATCATTGCGATTCAAATCATTTATTAAATACAATCGGTATGAAAAAATTCAGCGACGTGCAAAAAGCAGGGGGCAACCTCGAGGGCACCAAGGTAAAGATCGACAACATCCTCAACCGGACGCTACAACTGACGGGCTACAAGACAGGGGTATCGCGCTACCACGACACGTGTTTAACCATGCAATTCAAGATAGAAGAGCAGGTTCCGCGAGCGGACGGGACGACACGCCCCGAATGGGTGCAGCACATTTGCTTCACCGGCTCGCAAGCGCTCGTGAAGCAGTTGGAAGGCGTGGAAATCAACCCTGATGACCCGCCGTTTTGCAAGATTATCAAACAAGACCTCGACGGTGGGCGATGCTTTTACAAGATCGTCGACCCCGACTAAAAACAAACAAGAATGAACACTACAAACCACGCCGAAAGGCAAGCATTTACAAGGTACGACGGCGAGCATCACCTGTTGTACCTGAACGAGAAACCGGCAACGTTCGCGACGCCGGGAAGCGAGGAGGAAACCGGGAAGGAGATCGAGGGATTTTCCTACACCGGCGACATGGAGGACGGCTCGACGATCATCGAGGCGAGAGACGTCACCGACGATAACCGGCGGGCCAAGTACATCGCCGGGCTGATCGGAAAGCAGTACACGCTTGACGCGCAGATAGCGCTCCTCACCAACGGGGCGGACACCGAGCGCCACGCGCGGGAGTTGCAAGAGTTTGAAGCGCACCGCGCCGCGTGCAAGCGGGACGTGGACGAACTGCTCGCCCGGTAACGCCGGAAGTTTTTAAATTTCGGGGGATGAAATAAGCCCCCGGCTGTTAGTAAGTCTCTCACCTCTATACTAACACATGCGCCACAACGCACAACCGAGGGCTAAACCTTTGGTCGCATTGTGGCGCGATTTTTTGCCCGTGAAAGGCAAAAGGGGCCATGCGCGATAGAGGAGAGAGAGACCGCAAAGATACGAAACATTTAAACACTATTTTATCAACCATTAAAAACTATTTTATGCTGAATGACGAAAGTATCGCCTAAATGCTATTCCACGTCGCCCCTCCCGTTTATGGGGCAGAAATCCCGCTTCGTGAGATGTTTCAAGGACGCGTTAAAACACTTTGACAGCGCCACCGTGTTTGTTGACTTGTTCGGGGGTTCCGGGCTGCTCTCGCACGTCGCCAAGCGCGAACGGCCCGACGCCAGGGTGATCTACAACGATTATGACAACTTCCGCGAGAGGATCGAGAACGCCGGGAGAACCAACGCGCTACTCGCCGACTTACGCGACATTATCGGGAGCGTCCCGCAAGAAAAGAGGTTGGACACCTCCCTACGCGAGACGGTGCTGGCGCGCGTGAAAGAGGAGGACGAACGAGGGTTCGTGGATTATATCACGCTCTCGTCGTCGTTATTGTTCTCGATGAGATACGCCACTAATTTCGACGAGTTGCGAGCGATCACCATGTACAACAACGTGCGAATAGCCACCTACAATTGTGACGGGTACCTTGACGGCCTCGAGATCGTGAAACATGACTACAAGGAACTCCACGAGCAATACAAGGACAGGAAAGGGGCCGTGTTTTTTGTCGATCCGCCATATCTTTCCACGGAAGTTGGCGTGTATAAATGCTATTGGAAGCTCGCGGATTATCTCGACGTCTTGCGGGTTCTCGATGGAACGTCATACATTTTATTTACCTCGAACAAGTCGTCGCTTGTCGAGTTGATGGCTTGGATTAGCGAGAGGTTCCACGTGACAAATCCGTTAATGACGCGATACGAAAAGAAACACGAAACCATGTAAATTATCATGGTGGATATAACGATATAATGCTGTGCAAATCGCGACTAAATGACGTTGTTTAGTCCAAGATTGGCGGGTGTGAAAATTCCTGAAATTTGTACATTTGAATTTTTAAAACCGCGCATCTGAATTTTGCGATTATAG
>JAISAV010000148.1 GCA_031266545.1 Odoribacteraceae bacterium
TCTTTCTCCTGCACGGCGCCGATCGTGGGCACCGTGTTGGTCGAGGCGGCGCGCGGTTCCGTGATGCGCCCGATCATCGGGATGCTCGGATTCTCGATAGCGGTAGCCTTGCCGTTCGGTTTCTTCGCGTTCTTCCCGTCCCGGTTAAATAATCTTCCCAAATCGGGGGGGTGGTTGAACACCGTGAAGGTCGTGTTAGGTTTTATCGAGGTGGCGTTTGGCTTCAAGTTCCTGATGGTTGCCGACCAGACTTACCACTGGGGATTGCTGGACAGGGAGATATACATCGCCCTCTGGATCGTCATCTTCATTTTGATGGGCGTCTACTTGATGGGCAAGATCAAGTTCAAGCATGATAGCGAAGTGTCGCACATCGGCGTGGGACGCTTGGTGTTGATCATCATCACCTTTACCTTCGTGGTCTACTTGATCCCCGGCATGTTTGGCGCGCCCTTAAAGGCGTTGGCCGGCTACTTGCCTCCTCAAAGCTCGATAGACTTTGACATCAACCGCATCGTGCGGGAGAACGCGAAGAACACGGTCGCTGCCCCCGTGGTTCCCTTGACCGGGCCGGTAAAATACGCTGATTTTCTCCACTTGCCCCACGGCTTGGACGGCTATTTCGAGTACGAGCAAGCGCTGAAAGCTGCGCTGGCCGCCGATAAGCCCCTGTTCATCGACTTCACCGGGCACGGCTGCACGAATTGCCGCGAGATGGAGACCGTCGTTTGGTCTGACCCGCGGGTGCTGGAAGTGCTGCGAAACGATTTTATCGTCGTGGCGCTCTACGTGGACGACAAGACGAAATTGCCGGAGGAGGACCAGTATATCTCCGATTACGACGGGAAAAAGAAGAACACCCTCGGCAAGAAAAACACGGACTTTCAGGTCAAGAAATTCAACTCCAACGCGCAGCCCAACTACATCCTGCTGGACAGCCGCCACGGGGACGAGGCCGACTTGATGCCGCACCTCTTGGCCCCCCCCCGCGGGCATAACCTCGACAAGGATGCCTTCCTCGCGTTCCTGCAAGGGGCGGTGAAGGAGTACAAGGCACGCAAGTAAGGCGAGAGAGAGAACGGGTGCCCGGCCGGGGTGTCCGTTCTTTTATTCGCGATCATCAACCATTCGTCGTTAGTCATGGAGAGTAACCCGCAATTAGAATTAGCTTTTGATTACCTGGAAAACACCGGGGTAAACGTCTTCTTAACGGGAAAGGCCGGGACGGGGAAGACCACTTTCTTACAACAATTAAGGAACCGTTCCCCGAAGCGGATGATCGTGGTGGCCCCCACGGGCGTGGCGGCGATCAACGCGGGCGGGGTGACGATCCACTCGTTCTTTCAACTGCCGTTTGGCCCTTGCATCGCCGGCCTGACCAAGACGACGGCGAGCAACGACCCCTCCGCGCGCTTCAACAAGTTTAGCCGCGAGAAGGTCAGCATCATACGGAGCATCGACCTGCTCGTGATCGACGAGATCAGCATGGTACGCGCGGACCTGCTGGACGCCGTGGACGACGTGTTGCGTCGTTACCGCGACCGCCATCGCCCGTTCGGGGGCGTGCAACTCCTGATGATCGGGGACATGCAGCAACTGGCGCCCGTGGCCAAGGAGGAAGAATGGGCCTTGTTGAGAGAGTACTACGACTCGGTCTATTTCTTCCACAGCAACGCGTTGCGGGAGACGAGCTACGTCCCGATCGAGTTAAAGACGGTCTACCGGCAACAAGACCTCGCCTTCCTGGACTTGTTAAACCGGGTGCGGGAAAACCGCGTGGACGAGGAGAGCCTCCACCGCCTGAACCAACGCCATATCCCCGACTTCACCCCTCCCGACGAGGAGGGATACATCACCCTGACCACCCACAACCACCAGGCGCGGCGAATCAACGAGAGCCGCCTGGACGCCCTCGACACGCCGGCGTATACCTTCGCGGCGGAGGTGAAAGACGATTTCCCGGAATATTCCTTCCCGACCGACCAGCGTTTAATCCTGAAAAAGGGGGCGCAGGTCATGTTCGTCAAAAACGACTCCTCAGCGGACAAGCGCTATTACAACGGGAAGATCGGGCGCGTGGTCGCCATCGGGCGGGAGCTGATCGAGGTGCAGGGCAAAGAAGACGGGGAGATCATCCGGGTAGGACGCGAGGAGTGGACGAATACCAAGTACACCATCGACGCGCAGACGCGGGAACTGATCGAGTCGGTTGAGGGCACCTTCAAGCAATACCCGCTGAAGACCGCCTGGGCCATCACGGTGCACAAGAGCCAGGGCCTGACCTTCGACAAGGCCGTGATCGACTCCCACGCGGCGTTTGCCCACGGGCAGGTCTACGTGGCCCTGAGCCGTTGCCGGACGCTCGAGGGGCTGGTGCTAAGCGCCCCCGTCCACGTCGGCTCGCTGAAAAAGGACGGGATCATCGACCGTTTCGTCACCGACACGGCGGAACGGGAACCTGACCAGGAAGAACTGCGGCGCGCCCGCGACGACTACTACAAGTCCCTGCTGCTGGAACAATTCAACTACGATGCGTTTTACCAGCGCCTGGACTACTTCTACCGCGTGACCAGCGAGCACCTCTACCGGCTTTACCCGGAGTTCGTGCAGCGCTACCGGGAGTTGCGCGACCGCTTCCAACTGGATTTACAGGAAGTCGCGGGCCGTTTTCAGGCGCAGCTCGCTCGCCTGGCGGGCGCCGCCGGTGACCCCGCGACAGACCCGGGGCTGGCGGAACGGGTCTCCAAGGGACGAGACTACTTCGCGGGATACACGGGCAGCGTGGCCGACTTCCTGCAAAACGAGCGCGTCCCCGGGATCGACAACAAGGAGGCGCGCAAGATCGTCGACAAGGCGATGGAACAACTGCTGGAAGAGTGCCGCGTCAAGGTCGAGACGCTCAAGGCCATCGAGAGCGGCTTCACGGTCAACGCTTACCTGACCGCCAAGGCCAGGGCAAGGGTCACGCTCGCCCCCGCCAAGACCCCGAAAGGCAAGACCACCGCCCCGAAGGAGGAAAAAGTCGAGGTCTCGCCGGACATCTCGCACCCGGACCTGTACGAAACGCTCCGCGTCTGGCGCAAGAGCGAGGCGGACAAATTGCGCGTACCCGTCTACACCGTGCTCCAGCAGCGGGCGTTGATCGGGATCGCCAACCTGCTGCCCACCTCGCGCCGGGAACTACTCGCCATCCCCGGCGTCGGGCAAAAAATCGTGGAACGCTACGGGGAACACCTACTGGAAGTCGTCGACGCATACCGTGCGCATCAATAAATAAGGCAACGCCTCCCCACTTCACGAGTGGCCGGAAGATTACTTTCCCGCGAGCACGTAACACTTATGCGTTTATAGCCATGGGCGACAGCCCAGTCGTGGCCGGAAGATTATTTTCCCGTAAGCGCATAGCGCTTATGCGTTTATAGCCGTGGCTGACAGCCCACGGAATGAGATGCCCCTATCCATGCGGCGCATAGCGGTGCCGCAAGCAGGTTACATACACCTCTTGAGGAACGGCACCGCTACGCGGCGCACGGGGGTGGAATATCTCGTTGACCGTGGCCTGTCAGCCACGGCTATAAACGCAAATGATATGATCCGGTTCGTAGGGCGTTGCCCCACGCTATTACTGGACACCCCTCGGGGCTGTTTTGCATCTTCCGACCACGACTGGGCGTTGCCCCACGCTATTGCTAGACACCTCTTTCAGGGTTTTTGCATCTTCCGACCACGACCGGCCGCACGTGCGGCCGCGCCCGCGGCCGTCCACTTGAACGGGGACGGCCCTCCCGGGCGCGGGCGACGCGGTCAAGGCGCACGGCCTTGCCCCTACTTCGCGATCGACGCGAAATGCTTGTAAAATAGCGGGATCGTCGTGATCCCGTTAAAGAACTGTTCCAGCGGGTAATTTTCGTTGGGGGAGTGGATGGCGTCCGATCCCAGCCCAAAGCCCATCAGCACGGATTTGACGCCCAGCACCTCCTCGAAGGTGGCGATGATGGGGATGCTCCCCCCGGAGCGCACCGGCACGGGCATCTTGCCGTACACCTCGCGGTAAGCCTCCTCGGCCGCCCGGTAGGCCGGCAGGTCGATCGGGCAGGCGTACGAGGGGCCGCCGTGCAGGTACTCCACCTTCACCGACACGCCCGCCGGGGCGATGGCCTCGAGGTGCGCCTGCACGAGTCGCCCGATCTTCTCGTGCTGCTGGTCGGGCACCAGCCGGCAACTGATCTTGGCGCGGGCCTTGGAGGGCAGCACGGTCTTGGCCCCCTCGCCGGTGTACCCGCCCCAGATACCGCAGACGTCGAGGGTCGGGCGGATACCGACGCGCTCGCCGGTGGTGAAGCCCTCCTCGCCCTTCAGTTCGCGCACGCCCAGCGAGCGCTTGTAAGCCTCCTCGTCGAAGGGCGCCGCGGCCATCTTCGCGCGTTCCTCGCGGCTGACCTCCCGCGCGTCGTCGTAGAACCCCGGGATCGTGACGCGTCCCCGCTCGTCCAGCAGCCCGGCGATCATCCCGCACAGCGCGTTGATCGGGTTCGTCACCGCGCCGCCGAACAGCCCGGAGTGCAGGTCGGCGGACGGGCCGGTCACCTCCACCTGCCAGTACGACAGGCCCCGCAGCCCGGTCGTGATCGACGGCACGTCGCGGGCGATCATGCTCGTGTCGGAGACGAGGATCACGTCCGCGGCCAGCATCTCCCGACGCTCGCGGCAGAAGCGCGGCAGGCTGGGCGAGCCGATCTCCTCTTCGCCCTCGATCATGAACTTCACGTTGCACGGCAGGCGCCCGTTCCTCGTCATGTACTCCAATGCCTTGACGTGCATGAAGGCTTGCCCCTTGTCGTCGTCGGCGCCGCGCGCCCAGATCTTCCCGTCTCGGATCACCGGCTCGAAGGGATCCGTCAGCCACTCTTCCAGCGGGTCGACGGGCATCACGTCCATGTGCCCGTACACGAGCACCGTCGGCAGGGAGGCGTCGATGATCTTCTCGCCGTAGGTCACGGGGTTCCCGTCCGTCTCGAACACCTCCGCGCGGTCGGCCCCGGCTTCCAGCAGCAGTTTTTTCCACAGCCCCGCGCAGCGATACATGTCCGCCTTGTGCTCGGCCTGCGACGAGATGGAGGGCATGCGGATCAACTCGAACAACTCCTCGAGGAATCGTTCCCTGTTCTTTTCGATGTAGTCTTTAATCGTTTTCATACCTTATTTATATACATGTTATGGATTTCCCTTTTGCAGCCGTAAATGTACGATTATCTTTCAATTCATCACGCCTGCCCGCATTCTTTTTTTGATCCCCCCGCATGGGCTTTTCCCCCGGTAGACCTTTCGCGGGTTTACGAAAAGGTGTTTTTCTCCCAGTAGCCTTTTTGTAGGTTTACGATTTGACTTGATGACGTTGGCCCTTGCCCCGTGACTCGTGATGGCTAACTCGTGACGGTTCCCGCGCCCTTCTGGTATTCCGTGGGCGTGGCGCCGAACTCGGCCTTGAAGCAGGCAGTGAAGTACCGCGGGTTGGAGAAGCCCACGGCGTAGGCGACCTCGGCGATGGGTACCGGTTTCTCTTTCAGGATGCGGCAAGCGTGTTTCAGGCGAACGTTGCGGATAAACTCGTGCGGCGAGAGGCCCGTCATCGACTTGATCTTGCGGTAGAGGGAGGACTTGGACATGTTGACCCCCGAGGCCAGGTGCTCGATGTCGAACTCCACGCGGGGGAGGTTTTGCTCGACGCATTGCAGGGCGGCCTCCAGGAACTTTTCGTCCATCGAGCGGTACTCGAGCGCGGAGATATTCAGGTCGACGTTGGCCTTGAACTCTTGCTGGAATTTTTGCCTGTTGGCGACGAGGTTGCCCACGCGCGCCTTGAGCACCTTCATCTCGAAAGGCTTGGAAATGTAGCCGTCGGCACCCGCATCGTAGCAGGCGACCCGGTCGTCCATGCTGTTCTTCACGGTGAGGAGCAGCACGGCGACGTGGCTCGTGTTCAGGTTGCCCTTGATCTCCCGGCAGAGTTCCAGCCCGTCCATCTCGGGCATCATCACGTCGCTGACGACGATGTCGATCGCCGCATCTTGCATCGCCTGCAGGGCCTCCACGCCGTTGGTGGCCGTGTACACGCGGTAGACCGGCGCGAGTTGGTTTTTAATCACGCACGACAGTTCCTCGTTGTCCTCCACGAGCAGGAGGCTGGCGCACGGGGAGGCCGCGGGGCTTCCCGGCGACTCGTCTTCCTCGCCCGTCGGCGGCGGCCCTCCCGCGATCATCCCGTCGGTCGAAAATTCCTCCTCCCGGTAGCTCTCGCGGTCGACGGGGATCTCGACCGTGAAGGTGGCGCCCTCGCCGGGCTTGCTCTCCACGGTGATGGTGCCGTGGTGCAGCTCGACGAGGTCTTTCGTCAGCGAGAGTCCGATGCCGTTCGTCTCGACGCGCGCGGCGTCGTTGTTGAAAAAGCGGGTGAAGATCTTGGGCAAGTCCCGCAGCGAGATGCCCGCACCGCTGTCGGAGACCCGGATGGCGAGGTACTCGTGACCGTCCCTTTTCCCGGACTGGAGGCGCACGCCGATAAAACCGTTTCTCGGCGTGTACTTGAAGGCGTTGGATAGCAAGTTGAAGATCACCTTGTCGACCTTGTCGGCGTCGAAGCAGGCCGGGAGGTGATCCGCCTCGGCCTCGAACGAGAAGGCGATGTTGTGGCGCTTGACCAGGGGGAGAAAGTCCTTGTCACAGATCTGGCGCACGAACGACACGATGTCAGCGCGAGAGATCTTCAGCTTCATGTTGCCGCTCTCCACCTTGCGAAAGTCAAGAATCTGTTGCAGGAGGCGGCGAAGGCGGTCGATGTTGGAACGGAGGATGTCCGCCCGGGCACCGGATTTTTCCGCCTCGTCCACCACGCAAGACATGATGGTGAGGGGCGTCATCAGGTCGTGGGAAATGTTGGTGAAGTAGCGCAGCTTGGTTTGCGCCAGTTCCTCGGATTTTTCCTTGTCGATCTCGGCGATTCTCAGCTTGTTCTTAAGCGTCACGCGGGCGACAACCACGCGAAAGGCCCCGTACGCGCACCCGCCCGCGAGGCAGAGGTAGACGAGGTAGGCCCACCACGTCTCGTAGAAGTCGGGGAGTTTGACGATTTCCAGCCGGGTCGGTCGCTCGTTCCATAGCCCGTGTTTGTCCGTGGATTTCACGTGGAAGGTATAACGCCCCGGGCGCAGTTGGTTGTAGACGACGAACTGCCGGCCATTCACGGCGTGTATCCAGTGGTTGTCCACCCCGGCCAGCTTGTACGCGTACTTGATCTTGTCGGGCAACATGTAATTCAAGGAGGAGAAATGTATCTCGATCGTCTTGTCCGCCGGTTTCACTTCCAGTAGCATGGTGGAATCGTTCGGCAGGTCGTACCCCGCGTGTGACGCGTAGATCGAGCGGTTGTTTAACCTGATGTCGCTGATCCGCGTCGGAACGGGACGGGGCGCTTGCTCCAGGTCGTCCGAGGGGAAAAACTTGCAAATCCCGTGATTCCCGCCGAAAAGCAGTTCCCCGGCGGCAGTCTTGGTCACGGATCCCCTCGTGAACGCGTTGACGCTGATGCCGTCGGTGGGCGAGTAGTCGATAGAGGCCCCGTTCGCGGGGTTAAACTCGATGACCTGCTTGCTCCCGGAGATCCACAAGTGCCCCTTCGCGTCGGCGACGAGGTCGTGGATGGGTTGACCGTTGATCCGGCACTGGCCGGTGTACTCCTCACTGGCGTCCCGCCCCGCGTCGTACGCGAACAGGCGGTTGTCACCCGTGGCCAGCCAGAGGCGGCGGTGGATGTCCGGGCAGATCGCTTGTATGTTGTCGCTTGGCAGGTGGCTCGACCGCGTCGTCAGGTGCGATATTTTCCCGTCGCTCGTCAGGCGGTAGAGTCCCTGCTCCCGGGTACTGATCCAGATATCGGCGCCCGGGCCTTCCGTGATACCGGTGATGTTGCCGTTCAACTCCTGCACGAGGCGCGGGTCACCGTTGAGGGGCTTGCAGAAAAGCTCGCGGGCGGTGATCACCCACGCGTTGCCGTGACGATCCTCCATGATCCCGAGCGGCGGGGCGGAGGAGGACGACAGAGCGCGGAGGTCGATCTTCCGCTTCAGGGTGACGCGGTCGCCGGATTGCGTGAAGCAGTAGACGATCGGGGTATAGTTCACACCCACCCAGATCTCTCGCGCGCGGGAGAGCTTGGCCATGCAAGAGGCCTCCCGCAGCATCTCGAGATTGTTCAGGCGCGGGAGATCGGCGAAGGGCAGGACTTTTCCGCTCGCCGGGTAGAAGAGACAGGGGCCGAGGCGATTTTGGCGGATCCACAGCGTGCCGTCCTCCCCCTCGCACATCACCGTGACGTTGGGGATAAAACCGGTCTTCGTGCGGATGGCCTCCAGATCATAGTTATAAAAGCGTTTCTCCTCCAATTCAATGGTAATCACCCCTTCCCCGGAGGAGCCTAACCAGATATTGCCGTCGTTGTCCTTGATAAAATCAAAAAACAGGTTGGTGATCTTGCTCCACGCCGGGGGCACGTCGGCCGGGAGGAGTTCGCCCGAGGCGTGATCCTGCTTCAAGACGTACAGCCCGGCGTGGGATAGCGCCCAGATGTAGCCGTACTTGTCGTCGCGCAGGATGTTGAAAAAGATGTTGTCGTGCAGCAGGCTGTCCCTGTCCGGTACGGAGACCCGCTCGTACATCTCTCTACCCTCCCGACCGGGGTGGAAGCGGTAGAGGCCGTCGCCCCACGTGCAAATCCAGCGCTGTCCGGTGGCGTCCTGGTGTATTTTGTGGGGGTTGTCGTTCGCGCCGACCGGCGGGTAGCGCCTGAATGTCGTCTCGTCCTTGCCGAGGCGGTACAGTCCCGCCCGCCACGTGGTCAACCAGATCGACCCGTCCGCGTCTTCGCAAAAGGAGTTGACAACGCTCTCGAAGGCGCCGTAGGCGCATTTCTCTCGCCACGACTTGCCAGCGGGATAGCGGTACGCGGATCTTGCCGCCCCCACCCACATGCTGCTGTCGCGGGCGGTGTAGACGCATTTCACGTCCTTTCCCTTGACCTCCTCGTCCTCGAGAACACGAATGTTGTAGTCTCGCTTGTCCAAGATAAGTACGCCCTGATTACAAGCGATCCACACGCGGCCTTGATGGTCCTCCGCGAGGCTGTTAATCGTCGGGAGGTCGCTCGTGCCGGGGATGTTGTCCAAACGGAAGGTCATCACGCGGTAGGCGTCGTACCGGCATAACCCGTTGATCGTGGCCATCCAGATGTATCCTTCACTGTCTTGCAACAAGCGATTCACGGAACTAAAGGGGAGTTGTCCGGTGTCGGGCAACCGTTTCACCGTGACCTGCGCGAAACACGTCATCGCGCCAAACATGAATAGCAAAAAGGGTCGAGAGAATTTCATGTCACTTTGTATTTGCAGCACGAAGATACGCGTAATTGGTGTTAATTCGGTCAAATTAAGTGTATTTTTTATTCGCGAGACGGGTTGACTGTTTTTTGTACCTTTTTTGAATGATTTTCGTGCATAATTTACTGTTTTTTTTATTAATTTTGACATTATGCGAGACGATGGGAGCCTCGCGTTAAAAATAAAGGTTTTATTTAATAACGTAATGGAATGAAGAAAAAACTAACTAACCACGACACGTGGCGCAAGACACTTTTGGTGTTGCTATGTGCGTGCATGTGTAGTGCCCACGCGCTGGCGCAGGGCATTACCGTATCGGGAACGGTGACCGGGGCCTCCGACGAACCGTTACCGGGAGTTCACGTGAAGATACAGGGGACGAGTAGCGGGACAGTCACCAACAGCAGCGGGAAGTACACCGTCACGGTGTCCGACAGGAGTGCGGTGTTGTCGTTCTCGTTCATCGGGTACGTCACGCAAGAGATCGAGGTGGGCAACAAAGTGTTGCTTAACGTGCAACTGGTCGAGGAGGCGATGAACATCGAGGAGGTGGTGGTCATCGGCTACGGGGTGCAACGGAAAAAAGACCTGACCGGCGCTATCGTGCAGATCCGTCCCGACAAGTTCGCAGACGAGAACCCCAAGACCGTGCAGGACATCCTCCGCGGTACCCCGGGCCTGAGCGTTGGTTATGACGCCTCGGCAAAGGGCGGCGGTTCGATGCAGATCCGCGGGCAGCGCTCGGTGTATACCGACGGGGGGCACAACGACCCGCTGTTGATCCTCGATGGGATGATGTTCTACGGCGAGTTGTCGGAGATTAACCCCGATGACATCAGCCAGATAGACGTGCTGAAGGATGCCTCGGCGGCCGCCGTGTACGGGGCGAAGGCGGCGAACGGGGTTATCATCATCACCACGAAGAAAGGGAAGATCGGCAAGCCGGTGATTAACCTCAACACGAACATCGGCTTTACCACCAAGAGCGCCTATCGCGAGGTGTTTGGCCCCGAGGCGTACATGCAGTATCGCGAGGATTGGTACAAGTCTTCCACTTACGGGCTAAATTCCACGACGGGCCAGTACGAGCCTTACCAGGTGGGGTCGAACAGCAGCAAGCCCGGTTTTTATGACAGGCCTGAAAACTTGTCGCAGTTTGGCGTCTCGCTGGACGACTGGCGGGCTTACTCCACCAACGAGGCCGGCGAGTCGGACGCCAGCATTTACGCCAAGCGGCTTGCCTTGAGGGAAGTCGTACTCGAGAATTATCTCGCCGGGAAATCCTTCGACTGGTACGGCCACACGTTCCGGACGGGCTTCAACAAGGACTTCAACGCGAGCGTGTCGGGCGCCAATGACCGGATGAATTATTACCTCTCGCTGGGTTACTTGAATAACGAGGGTGCGGTCGCGGGCAACGAATACCGCTCCGTCCGCGTCAACATGAAGCTGGACGGCAAGGTAACCGAGTGGTTACAGATTGGCGCCAACGTCAATTTCCAAGACCGCAGCGACGGGGATATCCAGCCCGGGCTGGGCCTGAACTACTGGGATAATAACCAGGTGCGCCTCAGCCCGTACGCCTCCTACCGCGACAGCGACGGCAACCTGACACGCCGACCGATGGGCGACAGCTATACCTATAATTATAACTTCGATTTTAACCGGCAATACATGGAACTGGAGAAAGGGTACACGGTGCTCAACGCACTCTTTACCGCCAAGATCATGTTGCCGTTTAACATCACCTACTCGTTCAACGCCGCCCCGAGGTACCAGTATTTCTACGATCGCTATTTCGAATCGTCGGAACACCCTGACTGGAACGCCGTCGACCGCGGCGCGAACCGCGAGCAGGCCAAACGCTTCGACTGGTCGCTCAACAACACCCTCGCGTGGGATTACACCTTCGAGAAGAAGCACCACGTCACCTTGACGCTGGTGCAAGAGGCTGAAGAACGACAATACTGGCAAGACCGGATCGAGGCCCGCAACATCCTGCCTTCCGACGCGCTCGGCTTCCACAACACGCGCAACGGCGGCAAATCGGAAAGCAGCTTCTCCTCCAACGACACCCACCAGACGGCTGACGCGTTGCTCGCCCGCCTCTTCTATGCGTACGACGACCGCTACATGCTGACGACCTCGGTGCGGCGCGACGGTTACTCGGCGTTCGGTACTTCCAATCCTTACGCCACGTTCCCCTCTGTCGCGCTGGGTTGGACGTTCACCAACGAACGTTTCTTCAAGTGGGAGCCGATGAGCATGGGCAAGTTGCGCGTCTCCTGGGGGAGAAACGGAAACCGCTCGCTCAGCGACCCGTATATCTCGCTGGCCAACCTCGGCTCGGGTGCCGGTAGGACACAAGGCTACATCAATGCCTCGGGCAGCACCGTCCAGTTCCGCTACCTGGGCGTCGACCGGCTGGCAAACCCGAACCTCCAATGGGAAAAGACCACGGCGTGGAACCTCGGCCTTGACTTCGGCTTTTTCAACGATCGCCTCATGGGAAACCTCGAGTACTACGTCATGAACACCCACGACATGATCATGAGCCAGCGCCTGCCGGGATTCTCCGGCTTTAGCTCTATCGCCACCAACCTCGGCGAGGTGCAGAACAGGGGCTTTGAGATCTCGATTAACTCCCTGAACATTAAGAATGATTTCATGGAATGGAGCACTTCCTTCGGCCTCTCCTATAATAAAAACGAGATCAAGCACCTCTACTACGAGGACGAGGATATCCTCGACGCCTCCGGCAACGTCATCGGCACGAAGGAGATCGACGACAAGTCCAACACGTGGTTCATCGGTCAGCCCATCAGCGTGATCTGGAATTACCGCGTGACCGGGATCTGGCAGGTGAACGAGTTGGAAGAGGCGGCCAAGTACGGCCAGAAGCCGGGCGACCCCAAGGTGGCCAACCTTTACACAACCGACGACCGGGTCAACAGCGACAACTCCACCACCCCTGTCTACAACGACGAGGACAAGGAGTTCCTCGGCCAAACCGCCCCGCCCGTCCACTGGTCGTTGCGCAACGACTTCACGTTCTTCAAGAACCTGAACTTCTCGTTCAACATCTACTCTTACATGGGTCACAAGAGTCTCTCCACGAACTACCTGAATCAGGACAACGGCGGATCGATGATCACGAACGCCCTGAACACCTATAAGAAGGAGTACTGGACGCCCGCAAACCCGGGCAACGACTACGCGCGCCTCGACGCCCAAGGCCCCGCGGGGATCACCTCTCCCGGCAAGCTGTACGACCGCTCGTTCATCCGCCTCGAGAACATCTCGCTGGGCTACACCCTCCCGTCGGAGATCAGTTCCCGCTGGAACATCGAGAAAGTCAAGGTATTCGGTTCCATCCGTAACGTGGCCGTCTGGCAGAAAGACTGGGAGTACGGCGATCCCGAGACCGGCGGGCTGGCCACCCGCGTCTTCACGCTCGGGTTAAACATAACACTATAAAATCGTATAGACATGAAAAAGATACTTCAAAACGCTTTAGCGATACTGGTTATCGCCACCTGCGTGCTCGGCGCTTGCTCGAGGGATTTCCTGAAGCCCGACCCGCTATCGTTCTACGAGCCGACCACCACGTTTAGCACCGAATCCGGCTTGCAGGCAGCCCTCGCGATGGTGGACCGCCACCTGCGCACCTACTGGACGCACTACGAGAACAAGAACATCTCCGTTCCCATCGGGACCGAGTACATGTTCTCCGAGCTTTCCGTCGCCAGCAAAACGGACGACAACAGCATGTTCTCTAACATCGCCACCGTTCTCACCCCCACGGGCGGCGCGGAAAACGGCGACCGCAACTACATCAGTTTTTACTGGGACGAGACCTACACCGGCATCAAGTACGCCAACACCATCTGCACCTTTATCGGCGCCGTGGAAGGGCTGGACGAGAACGCCAAGAACGCCTACCTCGGCCGGGCCTACTTCCACCGCTCGTTCCGTTACCTGAACCTCGTCTTCCAGTTCGGCGACGTGCCTTTCGTCACCAAGATACTCGAGGTGCCCAAGCAGAACTACCGCTCCACCAAGAAGGAGGCGATCCTGCAAAAAATCACGGAAGACATGGAATTTGCCGTCAAGTGGGTGCCCGAGCAGAAGGACATGACCTACGTCGGGATGGTGAACAAGGGCGCCTGCCGCCAGTTACTCCTCAAGTGCTACCTCGCCACCGGCCAGTACCAGAAGGCCCAGAAACAGGCTGACACCCTGATCGACCTCTCCGGCTACTCGCTGATGCAATCCAACTTCGGCACGTGGAACGACGGCGGAGAACCTGCCACATGGCCCATCACCCGCAATGTCATCTGGGACTTGCACCGCCCCGAAAACAAGCTCATCTCCGCCAACAAGGAGGTGATCATGGGCCTTCCCAACCGCGGCTCGACGGCCGAGTCGATGATCGAGTTCCTCACGCTGCGCGTCTTCGGCCCCAGCTACACGAGCGGCTCCGACCTCAAGTCGCCCGACGGCAAGCAGGCCGTCATTAACTATGCCCGCAACAACTCGAACTACCGCCAGCAGTACGACTACATCCGCGCCGTTGGCCGCGGCATCGCCACGTTCCGCCTGACCCACTTCGCCACGCATACGCTCTGGTACGTGAACGGCGCACACGACGACGGCGACCTGCGCCACAACAGTACCGTCGGCAACTGGGGCCGCATGGATTCCATCAAGTACAACGACCCCACCTCCACGTGGTTTGGACAGAACCTCCGCCTTGTCCACCCGGGTACCGGCGCCTCCTTGTGCACGGACACCCTCCGCGTCTGGTTCGACTGGCCCCACTACAAGATCTACCTCGAGGACGTGGCAGCGGAAAGCAACATGGGAGCCAACCAGTTTAACGGCGCCACCAACGGCGGCAACGCCGACTGGTACCTCTACCGGCTGGCCGAGACCTACCTTCTGCGCGCCGAGGCCAAATTCTACCAGGGTGACCTCTCCGGCGCCGCAGCCGACGTGAACGTGATCAGGCAACGGGCCGGTTGCACCCGCCTCTACTCCACCGTCAACATCGGCGATATCATGAACGAGCGCGCTCGCGAGCTATATCTCGAGGAGTGGCGCAACGTCGAGTTGAGCCGCGTCTCCTACTGCCTCGCCCTGAGTGGTAAGCCCGACGAGTGGGGTAACACCTACGATGCCGCCACCTTCGACAAGCAGTCCGGCATCGACGCCTCCGGCGGTAGCTACTGGTATCAGCGCCTCACGCGGTATGGCATGTACAACACGGGCAATACCATACAGGTTGGTTCGAGAGCCTTCGACCACACGATGGACAAGCGCAACTTCTACTGGCCCATCCCCAACTCCGCCATCACGGCCAACAACCGCGGCCAGCTCTCCCAAAACTACGGCTACGACGGTTACGACCCCTCCACCCTCAAATGGGAAACGTGGCAGGAGGCCGTCACCGACGAGGATAATGTAAACTAAGCAACTCTATTTATCAAGGGTTCCCGCCATGCGAGCGGGAACCCTTCTTTTTCCCTCGGAAAGATAAAAAAACGACCACACGACGAGAAAACGCCGAAAACTATACTTATGATGGGGAAAGCTACGCGTATGGCTTTTCCCGCTCGTATAAAAAAAAATCGCGTTTAATTCATTTTTTTTTACCGCGAAGTGTGTTGTTGACAAAAAAGAGTTATACATTTGCAAGAAAAACGTATGACCAACACCTTGAACGAAGAAGTTTTTAAAGCAAACATGGCGCTGGTGGCCAACGGGCTGGTGCTATTCACGTGGGGCAACGCCAGCGGGATCGACCGCGAGAAGGGTCTCGTGGTGATCAAGCCCTCCGGCGTGCCCTACGACGGGATGACGGCGGCGGACATGGTGACCGTCGACATGGAAGGTCGCGTCGTCGGGGGCCGCCTGAAGCCCTCCTCGGACACGCCCACCCACCTCGCCCTCTACAAGGCGTTCCCGGGCGTCGGCGGCATCGTCCACGCCCACTCCACCCACGCCGTGGCGTGGGCGCAGGCCGGGCGCGACATCCCCTGCCTCGGCACCACCCACGCCGACCACTTCAGCCGCGACATCCCCTGCGCCCGCAACATGACCGGCGAGGAGATCAACGGCGAGTACGAGCGCGAGACCGGCAACGTGATCGTCGAGCGCTTCAGGGAGGGCGGCCTCGATCCCGGCCACGTGCCCGGCGCGCTAGCGAGGAACCACGGCCCCTTCGCCTGGGGCAAGGATCCCGCGGAGGCCGTCTACCACGCGGTCGTGCTGGAGCGGGTGGCCGAGATGGCGTTCATCACCCTCGCCCTCAACCCGGCGGCGCGCGCGAACGAGGCGCTGGTCAAGAAACATTTTCACCGCAAGCACGGCCCAGGGGCCTATTACGGGCAGTCAACACATTAACCAAATATAACACCAATGAGCATGTACACTAATCACGAAGTATGGTTTATCACCGGTGCGCAGCTACTCTACGGCGGCGAGGCGGTCGTGGCCGTCGACGCGCACTCGACGGGGATTGTAAAGGGGTTGAACGATTCCGGCAAGATACCGGTGAAAGTGGTCTACAAGGGCACCGTCAACTCGTCGCGCGAGGTGGCGGCCGCGTTCAGCGCCGCCAACAACGACCCGCGTTGCGCGGGCGTCATCACGTGGATGCACACCTTCTCGCCCGCCAAGATGTGGATCAAGGGGTTGCAGGAGTTCAGGAAACCGCTGCTCCACCTCCACACGCAGTTTAACAAGGAGATCCCGTGGGGCGAGATCGACATGGATTTCATGAACCTCAACCAGTCGGCCCACGGGGACAGGGAGTTTGGCCACATCGCGAGCCGCTTGCACGCGCGCCGCAAGGTGGTCGTCGGCCACTGGGCGGACGAGGGCGTGCAGGCGAGGATCGCCGTCTGGACGCGGGTGGCCGTCGCGTGGGCCGACGCGCAAGAGATGGTGGTCGTCCGTTTCGGCGACAACATGAACAACGTGGCCGTCACCGACGGCGACAAGCTGGAAGCGGAGGCGCGCCTCGGCTATCACGTGGACTACTACGGCATCGGCTGCCTCGTCGCCTACCAGGAGGCGGTGACCGAGGGCGACGTCGACGCGCTGGTCGAAGAGTACGAGCGCCTCTACGACCTCGCCGACAACTGCAAGCGGGGCGCCCGCGACCACCGGCAGGTGCGCGAGGCCGCCCGCGAGGAGGTGGCCCTGCGCCGCTTCCTGCGAGACAAGGGGGCGATGGCCTTCACGACGAACTTCGACGCACTGCACGGCCTCGACCAGTTGCCGGGGCTGGCCTGCCAGCGGCTGATGGCCGAGGGCTACGGCTTCGGCGCGGAGGGGGACTGGAAGACCGCCGCGCTGCTGCGCACGCTGTGGGTGATGGCGCTGGGGCTGCCCGGCGGCACGTCGTTCATGGAGGACTACACCTACCACTTCAAGGGGGAGCGGAGCGCCATCTTGCAGTCGCACATGCTGGAAGTCTCCCCGGAGATCGCCGCCCGCCGCCCGCGGTTGGAGGTGCACCCGCTGGGCATCGGCGGCAAGGCCGACCCGGCGCGCCTCGTCTTCACGGCAGGCCCGGGCGCGGGCATCGCGGCCACCATCGTCGACACGGGCAACCGCTTCCGCATGATCGTCAACAACGTGGACGTCATCGAGCCGGAGGCCGCGCTGCCGAAACTGCCGGTGGCCAGCGCCCTGTGGATCCCGCGGCCGAGCCTCGAGGTGAGCGCCGCGGCGTGGATCCTCGCCGGGGGCACGCACCACACGGCCTTTACCCGCGCCCTGACCAACGAGTATTTCGAGGATTACGCCGAGATCGCCGGTATCGAGCTGCTGACGATCGACGAGCGCACGACGGTCAACGGCTTCAAGTTCGAGATGAAGGTGAACGAGATCTATTACCGCTGAGCGATGAAAAACTACGCGATAGGTTTAGATTACGGCACGGACTCTTGCCGCGCCGTGCTGGTGGACGCCGCCACGGGGGAGGAGATCGCCTCCTCCGTGCAATATTACCCGCGGTGGGCCGCCGGAAAGTATTGCGACCCGGCCCTCAACCGCTACCGCCAGCACCCGCTGGACTACGTGGAGACGCTGGAGGCGGCCGTGAAGGAGGTGCTCGCGAGGACGCCCGGGGCCGCCCGGCGCGTGGCGGGCATCGCCGTCGACACCACCGGCAGCACCCCCGCGCTGACCGACGACCGGGGCGTGCCGCTGGCCTTGCTCCCGGGGTTCGAGGAGAACCCGAACGCCATGTTCATGCTGTGGAAAGACCACACCGCCGTCGCCGAGGCCGCCGAGATCAACGCGCTGGCGAGGGCCTGGGAGCGGGATTACACGGCTTACGAGGGGGGCATTTACTCCTCCGAGTGGGTGTGGGCGAAGGTGCTGCACGCGCTGCGCGCCGACGCGGGGGCGCGGCAGGCCGCCCGCTCGTGGGTGGAGCACTGCGACTGGATCCCCGCCCTGCTCGCGGGGGAGACCCGCCCGGGGAGCCTCCGCAGGAGCCGTTGCGCCGCCGGTCACAAGGCCATGTGGCACGCGGCCTGGGGCGGCCTGCCCCCGGAGGAGTTCCTCGCGCGGCTTGACCCGCTGCTGGCCGGGTGGCGGGCGCGCCTCTTCGCGGAGACCTTCACCGCCGACCAGCCCGTCGGCGCCCTCTCCCCGGAATGGGCGGGGAGGCTGGGGCTGTCGACGGACGTGGTCATCGCCGGGGGCACGTTCGACTGCCACGCGGGGGCCGTGGGCGCGCAGGTCGTGCCGGGCGCTTTCGTGCGGGTCATCGGCACCTCCACGTGCGACATCATGGTGGTGCCGCCCGACGAACTCGGCGACCGGCTGATCCCCGGCATCTGCGGGCAGGTGGACGGCTCGGTGATCCCCGGCATGGTGGGGTTGGAGGCCGGGCAATCGGGCTTTGGCGACATCTACGCGTGGTTCAAGCGCGTGCTCGAGTGGCCGACGCGGCGCCTCCTCGCCGGACGCGTGCCGGAGGCGTTGCTGGAAGAGGCGCTCGACCGCCTCGTCCCGGCCCTCTCCGAGGAGGCCGCCGGGATCCCGCCGGGGGAGAGCGGCGTCGCGGCTACCGACTGGATGAACGGGCGGCGCACGCCCGACGCCGATCAGTCGCTGACGGGCACCATCGCCGGGCTGACGCTGGGCAGCTCCGCCCCGGCCATCTTCCGGGCGCTGGTGGAGGCCACGGCCTTCGGGTCGCGGGCCATCGTGGAGCGCTTCATCGAGCACGGGATCGAGATCAGGGAGGTGATCGGGATCGGGGGCATCGCCCTCAAGTCCCCCTTCGTGATGCAGACGCTGGCGGACGTCCTCGGTATGCCCATCAAGGTGTCGAGGGCCGGGCAGGCGTGTGCGCTGGGCGCCGCCATGTTCGCGGCCGTGGCGGCGGGGGTGCACCCCAACGTCCTCGAGGCCCAGCGGGCGATGGGGCCGGGCTTCGCGCGCGTCTACCAGCCCGACGCGTCCCTCCGGGAGATTTACGACAGGCTTTATCTTAAATATCGTGAAATAGGAAACGTTTTACATTGACTTAACCTTAAATCAAACATCATGCAACCATTAGACTGGACTGTTATCGGATTATTCGCCGCCGTGCTGGTGGCGATCGTGGTATGGGTATTCAGGCAGAAGCAGGCGAGTTCCGGCGACTATTTCCTCGCCGGGCGCGACGCCACGTGGCTGGCGATCGGCGCCTCGATCTTCGCCTCGAACATCGGCTCCGAGCACTTGATCGGGCTGGCGGGCGCCGGCGCGTCGAGCGGCATGGCGATGGCCCACTGGGAGATACAAGGCTGGATGATCCTCATCCTCGGCTGGGTGTTCGTCCCCTTCTACTCGCGGAGCATGGTCTACACCATGCCGGAATTCCTGGAGCGTCGTTACAACTCGCAATCGCGGACGATACTCTCGTTTATCTCGCTGATCAGCTACGTGCTCACGAAGGTGGCCGTCACCGTTTACGCCGGGGGGCTTGTCTTCCAGCAGGTTTTCGGCATCGAGGAGCTGTGGGGGATTGACTTCTTCTGGATCGCGGGCATCGGGCTGGTCGTGCTCACGGCGCTCTACACGGTGGTCGGCGGCATGAGATCGGTGCTCTACACGTCGGTGTTGCAGACGCCGATCCTGCTGCTCGGCTCGCTGGTGATCCTCGTGTACGGCCTGCGCGAGCTGGGCGGCTGGGACGAGATGATGCGCGTCTGCGGCCTGAACACCGTCAACGGGCACGGGGACACGATGATCAACCTCATCCGGAACAACGCCGATCCCAACTTCCCGTGGCTGGGCGCGCTGGTCGGGTCGGCCATCATCGGGTTCTGGTACTGGTGCACGGACCAGTACATCGTCCAGCGGGTGCTCTCCGGCAAGAACGAGCGGCAGGCGCGGCGCGGCGCCATCTTCGGGGCCTACCTCAAGCTGCTGCCCGTGTTCCTGTTCCTGATCCCCGGCATGATCGCCTTCGCGCTCCACCAGAAGTTCGGCAACTTCCTGCCGGAGTTGACGGGGGGCGCCGTGCACGCCGACGCCGCGTTTCCCGTCCTCGTGGCCAAGCTGCTACCGGCGGGCCTCAAGGGACTGGTCGTGTGCGGGATACTGGCGGCGCTGATGAGTTCGCTGGCCTCGCTGTTCAACTCCTCGGCGATGCTCTTCACGATCGACTTCTACAAGCGCTTCCGCCCGAAGACGCCGGAGAAGCGCCTCGTGGTCATCGGGCAGATCGCCACCGTCGTCATCGTCCTCCTCGGCATCCTCTGGATCCCGATCATGCGCGGCGTCGGCGACGTGCTCTACACCTACCTGCAGGACGTCCAGTCGGTGCTCGCGCCGGGCATCGCGGCGGCCTTCCTGCTGGGCGTGTGCTGGAAGCGGGCCTCGGCCGCGGGCGGCACGTGGGGGCTGATCTCCGGCATGGTCATCGGGCTGACGCGCCTCGCCGCCAAGGTCTATTACAGCACGACGGGCGCCGCGGGGGACTCCCTCTTCAAGTACCTGTTCTACGACCTCAACTGGCTCTTCTTCTGCGGGTGGATGTTCCTCTTCTGCCTCGCGGTGGTCGTCGTGGTGAGTTACTTCACGCCGAGGCCCTCGCCCGAGAAGATACAGGGACTCGTCTTCGGCACGGCCACCCCGGCGCAGCGGGCCGCGACCCGCGCGGGCTGGAACGGGTGGGACGTCTTCCACACGGCCGTCATCCTCGGCATCACGGCGCTCTTCTACGTCTATTTCTGGTAAACCGTTAATAAACACGTCATGAAAAGAACTATATTACTTCTCGTCGCCCTCCTCGCCCTCGCCACCGCGCGGGCGCAGGAGCGGCTCGTCATCCACGCCGACCAGGGCGAGGTGACCATCAGCAAACACATCTACGGCCACTTCTCCGAGCACCTCGGCCACTGCATCTACGGCGGCTACTGGGTGGGCGAGGACTCCCCCATCCCCAACACGCGCGGCATCCGCGACGACGTCGTGCGGGCGCTCCGCGAGATCCGCGTCCCGAACCTCCGCTGGCCGGGCGGCTGCTTCGCCGACGAGTACCACTGGATGGACGGCATCGGCCCGCGGGCGGGGCGCCCCAGGATGATCAACACCCACTGGGGCGGCGTCGTCGAGGACAACAGCTTCGGCACGCACGAGTTCCTCGACCTGTGCGAGCAGCTCGACTGCGAGCCGTACATCTGCGGCAACGTCGGCAGCGGCACCGTCGAGGAGATGTCCAAGTGGGTCGAGTACATCACCTTCGACGGCGAAAGCCCGATGGCCGACCTCCGCCGCGCCAACGGCCGCGAGGCCCCGTGGAAGGTGCGCTTCTGGGGCGTGGGCAACGAGAACTGGGGCTGCGGCGGCGAGATGACCGCCGAGTTTTACGCCGACCAGTACCGCCGCTACGCCGTCTATTGCCGCAATTACGGCGACAACCGCCTCTACAAGATCGCCGGCGGGCCGAATAGCGGCGATTACAACTGGACGGAAACCCTCATGCGCAAGGCCGGCGGGCAGATGCAGGGCCTCTCCCTGCACCACTACACCGTCCCCAAGAACTGGGGCGACAAGGGTTCCGCCACGCGCTTCGACGAGGCCGAGTACTTCGCCACGATGGAAAAATCCTGGGTGATGGAAGAGTTGATCGCCCGCCACTCCACCATCATGGATCGTTACGACCCCCGCAAGCGCGTCGCCCTCGTCCCCGACGAGTGGGGGGCGTGGTATAACGTCGAGCCGGGCACGAACCCCGGCTTCCTCTTCCAGCAGAACACGCTGCGCGACGCGCTCCTCGCCGCTCTCAACCTGAACATATTCAACAACCACGCCGACCGCGTCCGGATGGCCAACATCGCGCAGACGATCAACGTGCTACAGTCCGTGATCTTCACCGAGGGCGAGAAGATGCTGCTCACGCCCACCTACTGGGTGTACTGGCTCTACCGGGCGCACCAGGACGCCACGCTGCTCCCCGTCGCCTTCACGTCCGGCCGCTACCGGCTCGGCGGGCGGGAGATCGCCGCGGTGAGCGTCTCCGCCTCGCGGGACGCCGACGGGAAGGTGCACGTCTCCCTCGTCAACCTCGACCCCAACAACGAGCGGGTCATCGAGACGGAACTGAGGGGCGCGAACTCGAAAAAGGTGACGGGACACGCCCTCACCTCCGCCCGCCTCACCGATCACAACACCTTCGACCACCCCGACGCCGTCACGGTCAAGGAGTTCAAGGGCGCGCGCCTCGCCAAGGGCACGCTCTCCGTCACCCTGCCCCCGAAGTCGATCGTCATGCTGGAGGTGGAATGATTTTCCGCGGGGTACCTCTCTAACGCGGAAAGGTACCCTGCCCTAACGCGGAGAGGTACCCTGCCCTAACGCGGAAAGGTACCCTGCCCTAACGCGGAACAGGGTACCTCTCTAACGCGGAAAGCGACCCCGCGACAAATAACCGTAAATATCAATAACATGCGACACCATTACCTTATCTCCTTATTATTACCGCTCCTCGCCTCGCCCGTCGCGGCGCAAGACGCGCGGCAAGCGGCGGGCGTGATCGCCATCATCGAGAAAGTCAACGA
>JAISAV010000170.1 GCA_031266545.1 Odoribacteraceae bacterium
GAAAAAGAGCAGGCAAAATCATGTGACTTCAAAACAGTCCTGTGAAACGTAAAGCTCTCGAATATATACTCTTAGACTAATAAAAATCTATCAATAAATTTAGTTGCTATGAGGACAAATTGCCTGAAATTGATCGGATAATTGGGTACACGAAACTGAACACCCTACCTTTCAGGGCGCAGGATACGAAATGCATCTATTTACCCAACGCGTTGCATTGGGCTGGGTTATGCCGGGCCTTCAGCCCTTCAAGTGCGCGTAGCGCTTACGCCTTATCCAACGCGACACGTTGGACGGGGTTATAACGGGCCTTCAGCCCTTCAAGCGTGCGTAGCGCTTACGCCTTACCCAACGCGACACGTTGGACGGGGTTATAACGGGCCTTCAGCCCTTCGAGCGCATAGCGCTTACGCCATGTCGCCGTGGGGGCCGGGCTTATTTCTACCCAAAAATCATCCCCGGATCGCTCAGACCCGGGGAGAGAGACCTTGATCCCTTGGACGTAGATTCGTTTTTAAAGCTGTAGCTTGAAGGCCTTTTTCAACTCTGTCAGCGGGACGGAAACTTCCGCGATGCCGCTGGAATAAGGGCCGAGGGCATAATGGGGATAGGTGACGTGCAACGCTTCGGCCGTGAAGTTGTACACCGCGGGATCGTCCAACGTCGGGAGGCTCGTGAAGGCCCCATCCTTGTTGTCGAAGCGCGCTTGCAACAGCTTTTCTATCTCCTGCTTCCGGCCGAGGTCGAGCAATTGCTCTTTTTCCAAGAACTTACGCCCGCGCAGGTCGTAATTGAACGCGTAGATATAGGTGTTCCCGTGCGCGCCACCGGTGTAGGCGTAGATGGTGACCCGCAAGCTGATGTAGTGACTCGTCGCGCGGAACACCGTGTCGGATACTGAAAACTCGTACGAGGGTTCCCCCTCGCCTGCGTCGACGAGGGAGTCTCCTCCCGCGGGGGCGGGCAACTCCCCGAAGCAGGAGTCTTTCAACTCGGTGACGAACTTGTTCACGTGATCGTTAAACATCACGCACTGCGCGTTCAGCGCGGGATCGACGGAAGAGATGTTACTACGGGCAAAGCGCAACGCCAATCCATCCTTGCTCGCCGTTAACTCGACCGGGTTGACGGTTAGCGCCTCCTCCTTCGGTTGCGCGCAGGCGCCCGCGAGGAGAAGTAACATGAACCACGGCTGTAATTGTTTTGTTTTCATCATGTACATATTTATTGGTATTATGTTTACTATATCCGATCAGGCCCGTCGGAAGTTTAGACATGTGCTCACGTTTCGACAAGGTGACGCCGTATCCATACTTCTCCCCCCCGCTAATTCAAACGTTCATACGTGCGTTTCCGTGATTTGTTCCACGCGCGTAAAAAAAGGACGGTCGAAAGACCATCCTTTTGTCTAAAAATCGCTCGCGTCCCACGGGCAGGTACCTGAAAAGTAAACAGATAAATCAAATCATCCCGCGGGAAGAATCCCCGAACAATTTCTCAATACGCGATATTTGCCCGGCGCTTGTAGCCCTCGTACCTCCATTTGGCATCGCGTTCGGTCACCGCGAAGAGTTCCTCGGCTTCCCCGGGGGCCACCTTCACCAGCGAGCTGTAGCGCACCTCTCCCATCAGGAATTCCTTGAACTTGTCGTAATCCGGCTCCTTGGAATCCAGTTGGAAAGGATTCTTCCCCTCCTCCTCCAGCAGCGGGTTATAGCGATAGAGCTGCCAGTAGCCGCACTCCACCGCTTTTTTCTCCTCGGCCTGCGACTTGCCCATGCTGGCCTTCAGGCCGTGGTTGATACAAGGGGCGTAGGCGATGATCAGGGAAGGGCCGGGAAACGCCTCGGCTTCCCTCAACGCCCTGATGTACTGTGCTTGGTTGGCGCCCATCGCCACCTGCGCCACGTAGACGTAGCCGTAGGAGGCGGCCATCATGCCGAGATCTTTCTTGCGCACCCGCTTCCCGCTGGCGGCGAACTTGGCAACGGCGCCCACCGGCGTCGACTTGGAGGATTGCCCGCCCGTGTTGGAGTACACCTCGGTGTCCACCACGAGGATGTTCACGTCCTGACCGCTGGCCAGCACGTGATCCAGGCCGCCGTAACCGATGTCGTAAGCCCAACCGTCGCCGCCAAAGATCCACTGCGATTTTTTGGTGAAGTATTTCTTCAGGGCCAGTATCTCCCGGGCCGCGGGCGCCGTCTCGCTTGCCAGCGCGGCGGCCAAGGCGTCGCTGGTCGCCAGCGTCTTGTCACCGTCGGCGTAAGCGGCGAGCCACTCGCCGGCAGCCGCCCGCGTGCTCCCCGAGAAGGAGTCGAGATGCTCGTCCAACAAGCGCTTCACCCGCTCGCGCAGGCGCGTCGCTCCCTCGGCCATGCCGAAGCCGTACTCGGCGTTGTCCTCGAAGAGGGAGTTGGCCCACGCCGGGCCGCGGCCCGACACGTTGTGCGCGCAATAGGGGGTGGAGGGGGCGGAACCACCATAGATGGAGGTGCAACCGGTGGCGTTGGCCACCATCATCCGCTCGCCAAACAACTGGGTGATCAACTTGATGTAAGGAGTCTCCCCGCAACCCGCGCAGGCGCCCGAGAACTCGAAGAGGGGCTGCTGGAATTGCGAGTTTTTCACGTTGACGGGGGCGACCAGTTGCTTGTAGCCCACCTTCTCGTCCATGTAGGTGAAGCGTTCGATCTCGGCGGTCTGGGAAGCGAGCGGCTTCATCACCAGGGACTTCTCCTTAGACGGGCAGATATCGGCGCAGTTGCCGCAGCCGGTGCAATCCAGCGGGGAGACCTGCACGCGGAACTGGTAGCCCGCCAGCTCCTTGCCGATGGCCGGTTTCAGCACCGTGCCCGACGGGGCCGCCTCCGCCTCCCCCGCCGTCAGCAGGAAGGGACGTATCGCGGCGTGGGGGCAGACGTAAGCGCACTGGTTGCACTGTATGCAAGCGGTGGCCTGCCACTCCGGCACGTCAATGGCGATGCCGCGCTTCTCGTAGCGGGTCGTGCCCGCGGGAAAGGTGCCATCCTCGCGACCGGCAAACGCGCTCACGGGGAGATCGTCGCCAGCCTGCGCGTTCATCACGTCCACCACGGCGCGGATAAACCCGGGGCGCCGGGCGTCCCCCGCGGGGGCCTCGACCGGCAGCGCCTTCCACGCGGCGGGAATCTCCACCTTCACCACGTTGGCCGCGTCCCCGCCGGCCTCTACCGCCGCGTAGTTCTTCTTCAGGATCGCCTCGCCCTTGGAGCCGTAAGATTTATCGATGGCCTTCTTCATCTCTTTCACCGCCAAGTCGTAAGGAATCACGTTGGTAATCTTGAAAAAGGCCGATTGCATGATCGTGTTCGTGCGGTTGCCAAGTCCCAGTGCCTGTCCCAGCTTCGTGCCGTTGATGATATAGAAATTGATCTCGTTCCCCGCGAGGTAGCGCTTCATCGCGTTCGGGAGGTGATTCCCCACCTCGTCGGCGTCCCACAGGGAGTTCAGCAGGAAAGAGCCGCCCTTTTTCAACCCCTTGAGCACGTCATACATGTGCACGTACGCCGGCACGTGGCACGCGACGAAGTCGGGCGTGGTCACCAAATAGGTCGAACGTATCGGCTCGTCCCCGAAACGGAGGTGAGAGGCCGTGAAGCCGCCCGATTTCTTGGAGTCATACGAGAAATAGGCCTGACAATACTTGTCGGTCGCCCCGCCGATGATCTTGATGGAATTTTTATTCGCGCCGACGGTCCCGTCGGATCCCAGCCCGTAGAACTTGGCCTCGTAAGTGGCCTCGGAGGTCACCTTCACCTCCGGTTCCAGCGGGAGCGAGCGGAAGGTCACGTCGTCCACGATACCCACCGTGAAGTTATTTTTCGGCTCGGCGGCGGCCAGATTCTTGTACACCGAGATGACCTGCGACGGCGTCACGTCCTTGGATCCCAATCCGTAGCGACCGCCCACGATCAACGGGGCGTTCTCCCGCCCGTAGAACAACTCGCGCACGTCGAGGTAGAGCGGGTCGCCGTTCGCCCCCGGTTCCTTCGTCCTGTCGAGCACGGCGACGCGCTTCGCGGAGGCCGGCATGGCGGCCATAAAGTGGGCGGCCGAGAAAGGACGGTAGAGATGCACGGCGATCAAGCCGACCTTCTCGCCGCGGGCCGCCTTGTAATCGATCACCTCGCGGATGGTCTCCGTCACGGAACCCATCGCCACGAGGACATGCTCGGCGTCCGCCGCCCCGTAGTAGTCAAACGGGCGATACGAACGGCCGGTAATCCGGGAGATCTGCTCCATGTACCCGGCCACGACGTCCGGCACCGCGTCGTAGAAGCGGTTTGACGCCTCCCGTCCCTGAAAATAGACGTCAGGATTCTGGGCGGTGCCCCGCGTGGCGGGCGTCTCGGAAGTTTGCGCCCGGTCGCGGAAGGCCTGCAAGGCCTCCATGTCCACCAGCCCGCGTAGATCCTCCATGTCGATGGAAGCGATCTTCTGCACCTCGTGCGAGGTGCGGAAACCGTCGAAAAAATTCAGGAAAGGGACGCGCGACTTGATCGCCGTGAGGTGCGCCACCGCCGAGAGATCCATCACCTCCTGCACGGAACCGCTCGCCAGCATGGCAAAACCGGCCTGACGGGCCGAGTAAACGTCCGCGTGATCCCCGAAAATAGAGAGCGCGTGTGCCGCCAGGGCGCGCGCGCTCACGTGAAACACGCAAGGGAGCAACTCCCCGGCGATCTTGTACATGTTCGGGATCATCAGCAACAAGCCCTGCGAGGCCGTGTAAGTGGTCGTCAGCGCGCCCGCTTGAAGCGCCCCGTGCACGGCGCCAGCCGCGCCAGCCTCGGATTGCATCTCCACCAGTCGCACCGTCTCCCCGAACATGTTCTTCCTCCCTTGCACCGCCCACTCGTCAACGTATTCCGCCATCGGGGAGGAGGGGGTGATCGGGTAGATGCACGACACCTCGCTAAACATATACGCGACGTGTGCCGCTGCCGCGTTCCCGTCGCACGTGATAAATTTTTTCTCTTTTGTCATCTTCTTAAACATTAACAATCAATCATTTTTTAGTATAAAAATCCAGTAAGCCACAGGGGAATAGCCTTCTCGCTCCCGCGTTCGACCATGTCCACCAGTTGTATCGTTAAATCCTTTGGATGCACCTTGTCTCCCTCCGCGTGCACGGACACCTCGTGAATACCGTCCACGAGAAAATCCCCGTTCATCGCGAAATTCAGGCGGGCGACGGCGCTCACCTGGCTGACGAAGAAACTCTTCCGGATGGCCGACGCACTCGCGTTTTCCAAGCATATCGTCCGCAGCAGGTTGGGATTATGAATATAAAATTGGTTGGGTTTCAAGCCGTTCTCGATATCGTCCTCCCGGTCGAACAGCAGCGTCAGCAAGCGCGCGTCCTTCAAGTAGTGGAGGTAATTCAGCACCGTCGCCCTCGATATGCCCACCCCGTGACTCAGTTTACTGATATTCACGTTATGATATCTCTCGATCGCCACCATGTAGAGCAGCTCCTTCAGCTTCCACAGGTACTTCAAGTCAATCTGGTTGAGGTAGGGAATGTCAAAATCGAGGGTCTGGCTGATATTTCTCAGCAGGTAATCGGTCGGGGATTTCTTCTCGAGATAGAGCGGGTAATAGCCATAATGCAGGTAATTACGGATATAGGCAAGGGGACGCACCTGCTCTGCGATCTCCCGCGCGATCTCCTCGTGCGACTCGATAATTTGTTGAAACGCGAAGGTGGGGAAATGATGCCCGCTCTCCAGCTCGATAAACTCGCGGAACGACAGGCCATTCAAGTCATAGACCCGCGCGACCCCCTGCAAGTAAGCGCTTGTCTCGACGTTAAACAACGAGGAGATCGTGAACACGAACTGCACCGAGGTGAAGCGATCGTATGCCGCCCGTATCTCCTCGTCCCACTCGGGGTACTCGTGCAACTGGTCCAGCAGCAGCACCTTTCCCCCCAGCTTGTAAAAGCGCTCGATAAAACTATATAGCCCCTCTCGCGCGAGAAAGAGGTTACTGATGTTCACGTACAACGCGGCGGGATCCTCCGGGTAATGCTCCCCGCAAAAATCAAGCAAGAAGCGGGTTTTGCCCACGCCGCGCCCCCCCCTGATCGCGATCAGGCGATCGCGCGGGTCGATCACGTCCATCAACCCCCGGCGTATGCCCGGGGTTCTATCCTTCATCAGCGTGCTATATACAGCGTGCAGGCTCTCCATGTAATTTCAATTTTGCCAGACAAAAGTAAAACAAATACATGGATTTTGCAATCCACATGTTACAGAACATGCTTGCTCTTAAACCGAATTCACCTGTGTTCGGGACAAGAAATGATATAAATCATTATGAATCGGTTATTTATTGCCCGTAGGGCATTCATATCAATAGAAAACGGTCTTTTTCCCCTCGCAACCCCATCAGGGGTTGAACACCTACGGCGTTCGGGAGAGGCTGTTACCCTCTCCCCCAATCGCTTCGCTCCACCGCACCCCCCAATCGCTTCGCTTCATTGAGGGTTATTAATATTCAGACCTGCGGTCTGCTTGACTCTTTATCTTTGTGCTAAACACGAGAATTTTGCAGGTGACTTTTTTTACTTTAGCATGTGGATGAGGTGTGATTTGAACGGTAAACGCGGGCAAATCTGCGTCGGATGCCTTCCGATATCGACTTGTGAAAGGAAAAAGTGTACCTGCAAAGTATAATTTTTATAGGTAGACAAAAATTATTTGTCGTGTAAATAGCTGGAATACACCTATTGTAAGTCAAAGATGATTTTTGTCATAAAAAAAAATCTTGTTTTTGCGTATCTTAGATAAATTTGCTATATTCGCAGCGTATTTAAAACGTGTAGAATGCACCAATTTATAAAACGATATGACCTTTTGGCTCCTACGCTTCACGTCTATAGACAAAAAGGACGTGAGGTGCTACTCGTTGATGGGGCGTGTCATTTGCAAATTGGTAGATCCCGGGCGACGACGCGCGGGGTGGTATATATAAACCTTCGGGAGGGCGGTGACGCTTTTTCCGGGGGTTTTTACTTTAACTTGATTTTTAACCATTAAAACCATTGATGATGGGAGTAAAAATTGTTGTACACGAAAAGAGTAACCCGAGCGATCCCACGGCGCCCAAGAAGTGGTATGCCTCGGCGGTAGCTAACGGCGACCTGACATTCCGCAGGTTGAGCAAGGAAGTTGCCGACGGGTCGACCACGGTCAGCGACACCGATGTGCTCGCCGTGTTGAATGACCTGATCAAGTTGCTGTGCCGGCATCTCTCGAACGGAGAGATCGTCCGTCTTGGCGATTTTGGCACGTTCCAGATCAGCGTCAGCAGCGAGGGCGCGGAGACGGAGGAAAAATTTCACGCATCGATGATCAAGTCGTCGAAGGTGATTTTCCGCCCGGGCATCGACCTGAAAGAGATGCAGAAGACTTTAAAATTTGAGAAGGCTTAAGCATCATGTACACATCGTCGGGGCGTTTTACCCAAAACGTCTCGACGGTTTTAAAAAAAGGTCTCGATGACTTTGGAAAAAGATCAAGACCTTTTTAGGAAAAGATCGAGACCTTTTTGGAAAAAGATCGAGACGATTTTGGAGGGAGGATATCTGGTTGAAAATGAGGGATGATGGAG
>JAISAV010000228.1 GCA_031266545.1 Odoribacteraceae bacterium
CCGCCGGTGATGTAGAGTTTTTTCGTCACCACGTTGTCCCATATCCGGTCGATCGCGTCGATGTAGGCCTGCTCGCCCGTCAAGGCGGCCACGTCGGCCACGCCGGAGTACATGTAGGCGGCCCGCACGGCGTGCCCGACGGCCTCGTCTTGCTCGAGCACCGGGGCGTGCGCCTGACTGTAGGCGTCGCGGCGGGAGGTGTACCCGCGCTTGTCGACGAAGAACTTGGCCAGATCAAGGTACTTCTTCTCGCCCGTGAGCAGGTAAAGCTTCGCCAGCGCCATCTCCGCGATCTGGTGTCCCGGCACGATCGTCAACTGCCCCGGGCCTTCCCCGATCGCGCGGCACACGCAGTCGGCATAACGCGTGGCGATGTCGAGGAAATTCCGCCGCCCCGTCGCCTGGTAATGGGCGATGGCCCCCTCGACCATGTGCCCGAGGTTGTAAAACTCGTGGCTGAGATCCTCTTCCTTCTCCCACCGCCGCGCGCCCGCCCACTCGTGCGGGTGCCCCGGGTTCATCGTCCGCGCGGTGTAGAGGTAGCCGTCAGGTTCCTGCGCGGCGGCCACGATCACGAGAACGCTGTCGATGTAGCGCTTCAGCTTCTCGTCCGGGTAGCTTTGCAGCAGGTAGCTCGCTCCTTCGATCGTCTTGTAGACGTCCGTGTCGTCAAAGGAGTAGCCGGTCACCTCGTTGCCCGGGCCGGGGTTGGCGGCCATCTCGACGTTCTTGTAGCGGCCCGTCTCCTCGCATTTCTGGAAGGCCAAGGGGATCGTCACCTCGCGGCTGGCCCGCAGGCGCTCGCCCCAGAAGTTGTCAGTCACCTTCACGCTCGTGAAGGGAACAGGGGTCACCGGGTAACCCGCGTGCTGCTGCCCCCGCGTGCTTATCGCCGCGAGGCAGCCCATGAGCAGGATGATCGCTTTTTTCATAGTCAGGATTTTAAGTTTCACTTTCTCTACAACGTCGCGCGCGCAGGGCCTCGATTAAGTGTCCGGGCACGCACGGCAAAAATAGTGGAAATACCACATAATAGTACGGGTGACACGCTCTTTTTTTTCATGTAAAAAGATAATTTGATTTTTAGCAAAAAAACGCGTATGTTTGGCACGCGATTCACGACAAGAACGCGGGATCAAACGATTAGAATATAAACAGAAAAATATATGAAGACGGAAACTAACTTTTACACGCGGGAACAGGACTACAAGGTGGCTGTGGACTGCATTATTTTTGGCTTTGACGCGGAAGGGTTGAAGCTATTACTCGTGAAACGTGATTTCGATCCCTGCGCGGGGGCATGGTCACTGGTGGGAGGATTCCTGCAAGCGAACGAGAACCTCGACCAGGCAGCCGAACGCGTGCTGAAGGATTACACCGGCATCGAGAAGGTCTACATGGAACAACTGATGACCTTCAGCGAGGTGAACCGCGACCCGGGCGGATTCGTCGTCTCGGCGGCCTACTTCGCCCTGATGGATATCCGGAATTATAACCGGCAGGTGCACAACGCCGTCTGGTTCCCGATTGACAAGGTGCCCAGCCTGATCTTCGACCACAATTTCATGGTAAAGAAGGCACTGGGCAGGATGAGGCGCCGGGCGTCCAACTGCCCCGTCGGCTTTAACCTGCTCCCCCGGGAGTTCACCCTTCCCTTCCTGCAACAACTCTACGAGACGATTTTCGGCTTCGAGATGGACAAGCGCAACTTCAGGAAAAAGATCCAGAGCATGAACATCCTGTGCAACACCGGCAGGAAAGACCACTCCACCTCCAAGAAAGGGGCCTTCCTCTACTCGTTCGACGAACAAAAGTACAACGAGATGCTGGAAAGCGGCTACAATTCCAATTTCTTCAGCATAAGCTATAACAAGAGGCCTGATCCCTCGGATCACATGTAGCCTTCAGCTTGATGACATTGTCCTCAGGATAATGTCATCAAGTTGCGGGCGGCATTTACCCACCGGCTTCTCCCTTGGGCAGGAGCATGTTGGTGACGCGACACACCGAGACCAGCGCGCCAAACTCGTCCGTGATGCGGACGGCGACTACTTGCGTTCGTTTCCCCTTGTGAATGAACTCGGCCCGTCCCGTGACGTATTTTCCCCGCGCCTGATGGACGTGGTTCCCGTTGATCTCGATGCCGTAGACGTCACACGCTTCCGGGGAAGCCTGGACGAACGAAAGGCCGCTCCCCACCGTCTCCGCCAGCGCCATGATGGCGCCCCCGTGCAGCAAGTTACCGGGACGTAGCGTGCGCTTGTCGATGGGCATCCGCGCCTCTAACCAATCCTCCCCCATCCCGATAAACGCTATGCCGAGGCTCTCCACGAGCGTCCCCCGGCATTGTTGGTTGATACGTGTTATGATCTCGTTCATGTGGCTATTTTTCTTTTTTCTCACGCCGGGGGAACCATCCCTTGCTCACCCGCTTCCGCTGGTCAAATAACTCCTTGATCGACCAAAAACAAGAGAAGGCGAAGACTCCCGTCGCCGAGGACCACAGCACGTCGCGGATGCACAATGCCCCCGCGACGCCCGCAACGCC
>JAISAV010000232.1 GCA_031266545.1 Odoribacteraceae bacterium
GTCTCCGCGTTTTTCTCGCCCGTTTCGTACTGTTTTTTCAGGCTTTGGAGGTTTTGCGAGGATTCTTTGGCGATCTTTGCCTGCGCCAGCATGTGTTTCACGTCCCCGGCCCCGACGACCCGGTGCACGATCTCTTCGGTTTTCGCGTCGATGAAGAGCAGGGTGGGGTATGCCGTCACGCG
This sequence comes from Odoribacteraceae bacterium, assembly GCA_031266545.1. GTDB lineage: Bacteria > Bacteroidota > Bacteroidia > Bacteroidales > Marinifilaceae > JAIRKS01. The sequence continues at coordinate 183 of JAISAV010000232.1, forward strand.
GTATTTCTCTTTCAGGGAGACGCCCTCGCCTTTTTCCATGTTATACTTGGCGTTGATAAACCCGTCGTTGTAATAGTCGGCGATCTCGTCGTTCGAGAAGACGTTTTTGTCTAACAGCTTGCAGGGGCCACACCATACCGTGTAGCAGTCCATGAAGATGTACTTGCCCGCTTGCCGCGCTTTTTCTACCACCTCTTGCCACGGTTGATTCTCGTTGAACTTGATGCCGCGATTTTGCGCGATTCCCGCGAACGATAGGCAGCAGCTCGCTAAAATGATGAATTGTGTTTTTTTCATGATCGTATTATGTTATAAAGTCCATTTCCATGACATATCTTTTACCTTGCCGAAGCCGGTGTAGCTGGCCTGTGACGCCTCGTCAAGTGTCCCGTTGGAGGGGTCGACGGTTATCTGGTACACGGTTCCCGTCCGGGTCGTCTCGTTCCATGTGGCGATATAGATCACGCCGTAGTTATTGATGAGGATACCCGCTAACGAGAATTGAGGGTAATAGAATTTTTGTAGCCGGATGCAGGTCACGCTCTCGCCGGCCGGGGCGGTCCAGACGCTTTTGACCTGGTCGCTGCCGACGATATTGTACTTGAACAGGTAAACGTCCGGCCCGGAGGCGTAGTAGAAGATCTCGCCTAATCCTCCCGCGGCGATGGAGGTGACGTCGGCGAGGCCCGGGCAGTGGGTCATGTCGTATTTCGCGATGGCGATCTTGTCGGAAAGCCTGTTCGTCGTTGCGAAGTTGGACACCAGGAGCGCGTGCGTCGAGCCGTCCCGCATCAAGGAGTATTCGTAATTCAAGCGCCCGAAATCGGAGAAGAGCATCTCCATCTGCACGTTGTTGACGTCAAAGGCGGTCTTGTCCGAGGAGCTGAGCGTGTCGACGACGACGTCGTTCGCCTGGACGCACAGGAAGCGTTGGTTTGTCTGGTCGTACGCGATCGCCTCGAAGGATGCGGAGTAGTAACTCGACATCCAGTCGGCGAGTTGCCCGTAGTCCCCGGAGCAGGCCATGCCAAAGGCGTTCATGCGGTACGTCCCGGATGTCATGTAATTCGCGTAATGAATCTTGTTGTCGTTGAGCACGACTTCCCGTCTCGTGAAATTTCCACCGAGGTAAGAGAACGCGCGCGTGGCCGGGGCGTTCCAGAAGAGTTTTTCCGCGGGAGAGTAGAGTTCGAAGGTGTTCTTGTCCACCGCGACCAAGTCGCGCTCCGACGCCAGTAGCACCTCACCGGAACTCAGTGGCGCTATGGAATGGATGATCGAGACGGGTTTCCCGCTCAACCTCTGCCCGTTCGAGGCGGAGTAGATGTCCACGAAGAGCCGCTCCCGGGTGACGTTCTTCTTGACCCGGTCGTTGACGATCAGGCCGGCGTCCGTCTCCCCTTCCTTCTCGTAGAGCACCATCCAGCCGTCCGAGAGGGCCTCGTCGATTTGCAAGGTAGTTTTCATGAACGCCTTGACGCCCGTCTCCCGCTGGGTGACGGTGAAGAGCACGATCCATATCCCGGCGGGCTGCGGGATGATCGTGTCCAGCGCGATGCCGGTGCCGAGCGTGTCGAGGGGGTAGGCCGTCCCTCCCGTCGTGGCCTTGTAGATCGACCAGTGGTAATCCAGCGGGTCGTTCGCCTCGACTTGTTGCCCGTTGAGATAGACGATGGGGGCGATTCTCAGCGTGTCGTAACGGTAGAGGGAGTAATCGGGGAATATCCCGGTGCCGGTCGTGTCGATGGTGATCTCGTCGATCGCGGCGTAAGTGTAGTTCCCCTTGTCCTCGTGGCAAGCGGCGAGAAGGATGACGCCGCACAGCGCGCTCGCGAGGGTTTTGACGTGGTGATGATATATCTTCATGATTTGTACGCGTTAATGGGTTTATGGGAAGACGACTTTTTCGTTGTTCTCGTCGAGCAAATCGCCGTGGAGAGCGTTGTACTCGAGCAGGGCGATCTTACACATGCTTTGCAAGTAGGTGGCCTCGATGGAGGTGATCTCGTCGTCGGCGAGCTGGGTGCTGGGTAGGGTGGTGTAATACACCTTGAAATTACTCTTACCCGTCGTTTGGATCACGAAGGAGTACTTCACGTCGCTGTACGTGCCGAAGTACGTGGCCAGCGTCCGGTAAGGGTAGGTCGCCACGTCCCAGTTCTCGGGCTTCCCGACGTAATTCTTCAGGACGATGTACAGTTGGCTGGTTTCGCTTGCCCCCTCTTTAAAGTACTCGTTTTCCCTCATCTTGAACACGACGTGACCGCTCTTCTCCCTGAACTCGGAGCCTTCCGGTTTCGTGAAGTAGATGGGGAAAGAGGCTTGGTACGTCCCACTTTTCAGCACGTAGTTCTGCTCCGCGTAAATGTCGCCTTCCACGGCTTCCAGCGTAAACGCCCGGTCGCGGTCGGCGGGCAGCCCGGTCAGGCGGACGTAAAATAGCACCGAGTCAAAGTCCTTCTGGTAGGCGAAGTTGTACACGATACTATCGGACACCACGTTCTCCCGTCCCAGCCAAATATTCAGGGCCGAGTAGTCGCTGTCGTAATAGAATTTTTCATTTTCCTTGCACCCGCCCGCGTTGATCAACAACAAGGCCGCGCAAATAATCATCCGGCTATTTTTCATCGTTTTCTTGATTTATCGGTTATCTACCCTGTTCGCGGCCTCGCGTTCCGACTGCGGCAGCGGGAACACGTAAGCCTTGCTTTCCACCGGGTTAATGTCGGTTTCGAAAATATTCTCCATGTTTCTTCGCTTGTAGAAGAAAAACAGTTGCCCTTCCCCGATGAACTCTTTCCTGAATTCGCTCGCCAGGGTCACCGGGAAATCGGCCACCACGCTCAGCGGGGTGACGCCCCTGGCCACGCGGACGGCGTTCAAGGCGGGCATATAATCCTCGCTCGCGTGGTATCGCGCCTCGGCCAGGATGTAATGCATCTCCGCGATTTTGATCATCGCCATCTTGTTCAGGTAATAGGAGTCGTCGTCCGAGGAGACGTTATATTTCGCCGGGTAGCGGTTATCGCTGCTGGCCCCGCTGCCGAACGTGTACAGGTACAGATAGCGGTAATCGTCCGTGAGATTGTCATAATAATTCAGGAGCGAGTTTTGCTTGACATAAAAGGTCGCGCTGCCACCCGTTAACTGGAAGTATGTTTCCGAGATCGTGCTCAGGTTATTCACGTCCACCCCCCAGAGTTGTTCGGAGGCCCCGGTATAATCCACGCCGTTGATAAGATCCGTTTGAGAGACCCACGGGAATTTCCCCGACAGGATCACCTCGCTTGCACATGCCGCGGCTTGCTGGTATTGCTTGTTATACAAGTAGGCGCGCGCCTGCAATCCTTTCGCGGCGTAATAATTCAGGTGTAATTGCCGGTTTAACAGGTAACCGTTATCGTCCTGCTCCGTGATCTCCTTCCCGGTATAAATCGGGTCCGATTCCAGGTAAACCGCGGCGCTGTCTAGGTCGGCGAGCACCTTGTCGATGACGCCCGACACGGTGAGTTGCGGGGACTGCAACGGGGCGTACACGGTGACGTAAGGGATCGCGGGTTGTTCCTTGTTCGCCTCGACGCTGGCGCCGAAGCAGCGCAGCAGGTCGAAGTGGATAAACGCCCGCAAGGCCAGCGCCTCGCCCTTGATGACGGCGTAATTTATCCCGGTGAAGACGTGCTTCTTCTCGTCGATGACCTCCAAGATCACGTTCGCGTTGGCGATGGCATTGTACAGTCCTTGCCAGATGTTCTCCATCCGGTTGGTCGGGTTGCTCCCTTCGTAATTATACAGGGCCTCGTCTTGATACGCGGTGCTATAATAACTCCACTCCTGCCCCAGGACGCCCATCATCCCGAAGCGCATCTCTTTCACGTAAAGCGCTTCCGTGGTTAACAGGGCATACACCCCGGCCAATGCCTCTTTGAAGCCGGTCTCGGAGGAGAAAAGTTCCGCGTCCTTTACCTGAGAACGAGGCTCGACGTCCAGCCAGTCGGAACACGCGGCCCCGGACGTCGCGATCAGGATTAAAATGAATTTTCCAAATTTCATAATCGTTATTTTATATGGTTAAAAAGTGGCCGCCAGCGAAAACGAGGCAGACCGCGCGAACGGGTAGCTCAGTCCCCGCTCGGTCTTGACCGTGGAGATCTTGAACACGTCGGTCATGTAGAAAGAGCAGACGAGCCTCTCCACGTGGTATTTTTTCAAGTTCAGGCGCTTGAAATCGTAGTAGAGGCGCGCGGAGGCCAGCGAGATCTCGTTCTTTTTCTCGATGAAGCGGGTGGTCGGGCGGGTGGTCGTGGGCGAGTTGGTGATTCGTTTAAAGAACGTGTGATCACCGGCCGCCAGCCAGGTGCCTTCAAACACGCGTCGATCGACGTTGTACGCGACGTCCACGTTCTCGACGCGGGAAACGAGGGTAGAGTTATAGTAATCGGCCCCCCATTGATAGCTGAAGGAACACGACAGGCCGACGCCCTTGTATTCCGACGTGAGACCGAGGTTCCCCCTGAGTTTTGGGTTCGAGCACCCGCCCACGATCTGGTCCTCCGCGTTCCACGTGTAAGTCGTTGTCCCATCCTTGGTGAGGAAAAGTTCTCGTCCATTCACGGGATCGATCCCCAGCGACCGGACGGCCCAGATGGCGTCCAGCGGTTGCCCCTCTTCAAAGCGCGTCAGCGGGGAGGTCAAGTTGTCGGTTTGGGTATCTTGTTCGGCGTTGGATTTCTTCAGCGCGTCGAAGATCTTGCGTATTTTGTTCGTGTTATGTCCCATCGAGGCCAGCAACGACACGAAAGAGCCGCTCTGCCGGTCCCGCCACACTTGCCAGCTCAGCGTCATGTCAAATCCCTTGTTTTCAATTTGCCCGAGGTTCTCCTTGAACGCCCCGAATCCCGTTGACGTCGGTAGCGTGAAATCAATCAAGAGGTCGTTTGTCCGGCTCAGGTATGCGTCGAAGCGCAGGTTCAGGCGACCGAACAGTTGTGCGTCTATCCCCGCGTTAAAATCGAGGGATTGTTGCCACTTGAGGTTATCGTTCGCCAGCGCCATGAGGTAAGCGCCGGAGATGTTGTCATACGTCCTGTCGGTCAGGAAGCGGTACGTTCTCATGGCCTGGTAGGGGGGAAAGTTCTGGCTCCCGGTAGAGCCGACGGATCCCCTTAATTTCAGTTGCTTGATGGCGTATGTATCTTTCAAGAAGCGCTCGTGATGCAAGTTCCACCCGACGCCCGCGGACCAGAATGTCCCCCACCGGCTATTTTTCCCGAACACGGAGGAGGCGTTGGCCCGGAAGCTGACGTCCGCGAGGTAGCGGTTGTCGAACGAATAATTGATCGCCCCGGTAAGCCCGATCTCCCGCGAGATGGATTCACTCCCGGAGGGTATCCCGTTCTCTTGGTACTGCTTGGCGAACGTGATGTGGTCAACCCGGTTATTCAGGAACCCTTGGGCCGCCATCCCGTGGGAGTCGGCGTCGGAACTCGACAGGCTCCACGCCCCGTTGGCAAAAAGCAGGTGGTCGCCCATCTGGCGGGAGAAGTTGGCCGTCACGTCGGCGCTGATGCGCTTTGACTCTTGGTCGGTGATCGCGTAAGAGCCGCGTTTGAAGTAAGCATCACCCGTCCACGTGATGTAACGCGTGTGGTCGCCGGGGTAGAAGTCTTCCCGCCGGTCCGCCGTGTGCGTGAACCCGAAGCGCCCGATCAGCCGCAAATTCTTGACGACTTCCCACTCCGCGTAGAAGTTCTCGGTGATATTCGTGTACTTCGAGAAGTTTTTTGTCCCCACGCCGGCGTTATACAGCGGGTTCCCGTAGAGGGTCGGCTCGCCACTCGTGCTGGCTTGATAACTCCCCAGGATTTTTTTCATGTTCCCGTTCTCGTCGTGTGACGTCCAGTAGGGATTCAACTGGGAATACTCGGAGAAGCTCCCGTAAGGCGAGTCATCCGCCCGGTTAAACGAGATGCTCAACATGTTCCTGAAGATAAGATTACGATACCGGTAAGAGAGATCAATCGACCCGGTGATCGTCTCCCTGTCCGATTCTTTCATCACGCCGGCGATCCGGTTATACGAGAAATCGACGCCATACTTCATGACCTCGTCCCCGCCTTCCAGCCGCAGCGCGTGTTTCTGCCCGATCCCCTCCCGGAGCGGCTTTGAAAGCCAGTACGTGTTTACGTTGGCGACGATATTCTTCAAGATTTCATTATATTGTTCCTTGAGGAATTGATCCAATACTTGTGTCGAGGCGCTGTAACGCCCGGCTTGCCACTCCACTTGGAATTTTTCTTCCGCGTTACACAGGTCGTAGAAACTCAAGTCCGGCGCCGAGACGTTCAAATCCCCCGAGTAAGAGAAACGCAAGCGCCCGGCCTCCGGCGGGATCGTCTCCACGACCACTACCCCGTTGGCAGCCCGGGAACCGTAAATGGCCTTCGCCGCCGCGTCCTTTAACAAGGTGACCGACGCCACCCGGTTCACGTCGAGATCGTATATTTGCGCCGCCGAGACGATAAAGCCGTCCAGCACGAACAACGGCTCGTTGGGATTACCGCTGTACTCCCCCCGCAGGTCGGGCAGCGACGAAGTCCCGCGTATTTGAATGTCAGGGATATGATTGGGATCAGACCCCGCGTCCAGGTTCTCGGCGACGATAAACGCGGGATCGAGGTGACCCAAGATCGAGAGGATATTCCCGTTGTTTATCCGCTTCAAGTCCTCTCGCGTAAAGGTCGAGGCGCTACCCGTGAAGCTCTCTTTTTTCCGGGTGAACAGCCCCGTCACGATCACGTCGTCGATCAACTGCGACTCTTCTTTCATGCGGACGGTCAGTTTCGCCGGGTTGTCGCTTCCCTCCACGTTTATTTCCACGCTCGTCATGCCCACGAACGAGAAGAGCAGCGTGGCGCCCTCGCGGGGGATGGCGATGCGGAAATTCCCCTTGACGTCGGTGGTCGCGCCGGTGGAGGTACCCTTCACGCGGATGGTCACGCCCGGCAATGGGTCGCTGCGTTCGTCGGTCACGACGCCGGTCGCGATCACGGCCGCTTGCGGCACGCTCGGGCGGGGGAGGACGAGGATGTAATCCTTCTCCTTGTGATACGTGTACGGCAGGTCTCGCAGCACGATCTCCAGCGCCTCGTCCAGCGGGGTGTCCTGCAGGTCGGCGGTGATCTTTACCTTCCCGTTCACTTGCAGCGTGTTGTACATGAAATACACGCCTGCCTGCCGCTTAATTTCCTGTAATACCTCCTCCAGCGTTCGGTTCGTGAAGCGCGCCGCCACGCGCGGTTGCGTCACCCCCGCCAGTGCGGGGAGGAAAAATAACGCGAGGACAAGTAAAAAAGAACATCGCGTGGTAATCATCCATTTTTTTTTCATACTTTCGTGCATTAGTTATTACTCAAACTTTTCAGATAATTTTTTCATAATTTTTTTTTTACGGAAAGGGGGGTGTCGAGAGGCGTCCCCTTATTTTTGTGTCACCTCGATACGGTTGGATTGAAGCGTGAACGCAATGTCGGCCAGTCGTTCGATGGCCTGCAGCACTTCCTGCAAGGGGAGGTCCCGCCCCACCGTCCCCGTGAAGGGGATGCATTCCAGCCCCGCGTCGCGGTACGTGAACTCCACGTCGTACCACCGCTGCAACTGCCGCGTGATGTCGCCCAGCGGCATCTCCACGAACTCGAAGGTGCGGTGAATCCACCCGATGTCGATCGCCGCGTTCGCCGCGGTAACTTCCAGCCCCGTCGGCGTCGACACGGCCCGCGTGCCGGGTGACAGGACGCGGCTCTCCCCGCGGGCGCTGACCTGCACCGATCCCTCTTCCAGCGTCGTGACGACGCGCTCCTCGTCCCGGTAGGCGGAGACGTTAAACTTCGTGCCCAGCACCTCCACGCGGGTCTCCCCGCTCTCCACGATAAACGGGCGGGCGCTGTCGCGCGCCACGTTAAAGTACGCCTCCCCAGAGAGGAAGACCTCCCGGCGGTCGCCCGCGAAGGTGACCGGGTAGCGCAGCTCGCTGTCCGCGTTCAGCCACACCCGGGTGCCGTCCGACAGGACGAGGAAATATTCCCCCTTGCGCGGGATGACGAGCGAGTGGTACGCGGGATCAACGCGGGGCGCCGGGGGCGCGTCGCGGTAGGATAACCCGGCGGTGTCCCGCAGGCCGCGGAATCCCAGCGTGGAATCGGCGACGGCTTCCTTCCCCATCGCGATCTCCCGCCCGTCCGGCAGGCGGAGGATGGCCCGCGCCTCCCCGGGCTGGAGGGTCGACCACGAGAGAACCGGTCGGGGATCGCTCCCCGCGCGGGGACGCGACAGGTGACCGATCCCGACCCCGAGCAACAGGGCGACACTCGCCGCGAGGAGGGCGACGCGTCGCGCGAGCCTTCTCCGCCTCCGCGTCACGAGGGCCGCGATCCCGCGCGTGAATCGTTCCCACGCGGCCTGTTCGTCCACGCGTTTCCACGCGGCCACCCCCCGCGCGCGGCGATACCGCGTCACGGCGTTGCGCCACCCCGCCCGGTTCCCCGGCGAGGCGGCCAGCCACGCGTCGAGTTCCTCGCGTTCCGCGGGCGTCAACTCGTGGCGACAGTAGCCCGCGATCCATCTCGTCCATTTCTCCGCTTCCATGTTTTGATCTTTTTATTAACCAGAAGTAAGAAACGGCAAAAATGGGTGACGCGAGGGTCGATTTTTTTTAAGATTTTTTGCCCGGGCGCGGGCGGGTGAGTAGAAAAAGAATGATTCCCAGTGAATTTCTCAGTTGTTTGAGGGCGCGGGCGAAGTGCGTTTTGACGGTATTCACGGAGATTCCCAGCCGCTCGGCGACCTCCTTGTACTTCATGTCCTCGAGGACGATTAGCGTGAAGACGTTCCGACACTGTTCCGGGAGGCGTTCCATCGCCCGGTCGAGTTCCTCTTGTTCCCGCTCGAGATGTTCGCTCGTGTAGGCGATCAGCTCTTCCACCTCGTCGACGCGTTCCGGTCCCCAGCGGGCCTTCTCCCTCGCCCGCCGGACGCTGTTATTCCGCACGGCCGAGAAGAGGTACGCGCGCAACGAACCGCTAAAGGCCCCCCGTCGGCTCCGTTCCCAGAAACCGGTGAAGACCTCCTGCACCACGTCCTCGGACTCCTCGAAGGAGTCCAGGAAGTGCATCGCGTAAACGCACAACGGCTTGTAATACGAGAGAAATATCTGTTTCAGCCCGCCTTCATCGCCCTCGTTCAGCAATTGTATGATTCGATGTTCATCACTCGTGTACATGTGACAAAAGTAGGAAATAAATGACGAATTACGAATTACGAATTACGGGGCGTTACCTGCGAGTGGTCGGAAGATGTAAAAACCCCCGAAGGGGTGTCCAGCAATAGCGTGGGGCAACGCCCCACGAACCGGATCATACTATTCACCAAGCCCTGAAAGGGCGTAAGCCATAGCATGTTATTGTCTTGGCTCGCGGGCCTTCAGCCTGCTTATTATTCATCAGGTGACCATTCGTGGGGCGATGCCCAGTCGTGGTCGGAAGATTTACAAGAAGCGCATAACGTTTACGATCAGCAAAAAGCGCGTAGCGCTTTCGTGTTTATAGCCGTGGCTGATAGGCCACGGAAAACGAGACATTCCCTATTCATGCGCCGCGTAGCGGTGCCGCTGATCACAAGGTGCATATACCATGATTGCGGCACCGCTACGCGGCGCATGGATGGGAGGCATCTTGTTCCGTGGGCTTTCACCCACGGCTATAAACGCATAAGCGCTATGCGCTTACGGGGAAATGATCTTCCGACCACGACTAGGCGTTGCCCCACGCTATTGCTTGGCGGGCCTTCAGCCCTTAACTTGATGAGATTGGGTTACAGCCCAATGTCGTTAAGTTAATCTGAGTTTGTGATAAGCATAGTTCGTTAGGGCTTACATTTTTTAATTATGAATTATGAATTATGAATGACGTTGTTGCAACGAGTATGTCGTGATTACCAATTGCTTATAAGGCGACTCATAAAACCGACATTTTAAACAACTAATTTGTTTCTAACTGATTAGAAAAAAGAGGCATCTCGT
>JAISAV010000234.1 GCA_031266545.1 Odoribacteraceae bacterium
GAGATGCTGCAGGCGGATCGACAAACCGCTTGTCATCTTTTTTGACGAAGCCGACTGTTTGAGCGAAGGGACGCTCCTGTCGTTTTTGCGACAGTTGCGGGACGGCTTCATAAACAGGACTATTGCACCTTTCCCGATGTCCGTTGCCCTAGTTGGAATGAGAAATATCCGGGATTATAAAGCAAGAATCAGGGCCGACAGGGAGACACTCGGAACGGCAAGCCCCTTTAATATTATAACGCAATCATTGACTCTTCGCAATTTTACAGAAGAGGAAGTTGAGACGCTTTACAGGCAGCATACCGGTGAAACCGGTCAAATTTTTGAAGACAGCGCTGTAAAACTCGCTTTTGAACAAACGCAGGGACAACCCTGGCTTGTAAACGCGATTGCAAGGGAAATTATAATAGAGCAGCTTAAAAAAGACTTCACAAAGCCGATCTCGGCAGAAATGGTCTCCGAGGCAATAAAAACGATCATCCTTCGCCGCGATGTGCATATTGACCAACTGCTTGATAAGCTGAAAGAAGAACGCGTAAGAAAAGTGATTGAACAGGTCATTATCGGTGAAGGAGAGGGCATTGAAACCCTGTCCGATGATTACAATTACGTGAAAGATTTGGGGTTAATCAGGGAAATGAACCGGGTAATCGAACCGGCAAATCCTGTTTATGCAGAGGTAATCATCAGGACGCTGAATCACGATGAACAGCGAATATTGAGTTCCGATGTACGCTTTTCCGATTACGAAATGCATAAATACTACAAGAATAACCGCATTGACATGAATCTGATGTTGCAGGATTTTCAGCAATTCTGGCGGGAAAATTCGGACGTCTGGGAGGAACGCTTTCAGTACAGGGAAGCCGCGCCGCATTTGATTTTGCAGGCATTTCTGCAAAGAGTTTTCAACGGCGGCGGCGATGTGAGACGGGAAATGGCGACCGGTAAAAACCGTCTGGATTTGTGCATTGGCTATAAAAACAAAAAATATCCGATCGAGCTGAAAATTAACCGGGGTAAAAAATCGATGGAAAAAGGTGTCGAGCAAATATTGGGATACATGGACACGCTTGCCTGCACGGATGGCTGGCTAATCGTTTTCGACTGCGAAAAGGAAATATCCTGGGATGAAAGAATCTACCAGAAAACCGAAATCCTTGACGGGAAAACAGTAAATATCTTCGGTTGTTGAGAAGAAGAGTCGTCATCGCGAGCGAGCGAAGCAATCCGGAATACGGTTATTCACTGGATTGCTTCGGGCCGCGCCCTCGCGATGACGGACGCTAAGGGGCGGAGGTCTTATATTTTACCGTGAACGATAGCCAAAATCTCCTCTTCCCGCCGGCAAGCCCGCGCGGCAAGTTCTTCTCCCCGGCGCAGGAGATCGTCGGCAAAAGCGCGATCGTCCAGCCCCGCGGCGTTAATCTTCACGTTCAAGAACGCGCCGAGCACGCCGGAACGGGCGGCCAGCGCGCCCACGCCGGCATCCGTGACGGAGTTGGGATTACCGCTCTCGGCCATCGCCCGCGCCACGTCCATGCAATCGTGGCAGAGGGTCATCACGCGGAAAGGCACCTCGGTGGCGCGGCGGGTGGCCTCTTGGATGGCCCGGCGTCGGGCGGCCTTCTCCTCCTCGCTTTTCTTGGGCAGGTCATAGGCTTCCATGATGCGATTAAAGGCGTCCGTGTCCTCGTCCACCATTTTTAGCAACTCCACCTGGTAGCCTTTTGCCCGTTCCGCCCATTGGCTAAATTCTTCCCAGCGGTCGTCCCAGCCTCGCTTGTGGGCGGAGAGGTTCGCCACCATCCCGGCCAGCGCGGCCCCCAGCGCGCCCATGTAGGCGGCAATGGAGCCACCGCCGGGCGCGGGAGACTCGGAGGAGGTTTCACCGGCAAACGCCGCGAGGGTCAGGTCGATCAAGCGTTTTTTCCCTCGCTTCTCCTCGTCCTCGAGGATGTACTCGATGATCCTCTCGCGCGGGTGGAAGGGGGCCAGCTCGTCCAGCCCCAGCGATTTCACGGCGATCTTGATCAACTCCTCGTCGGGGATACCGGTAGAGCGTTGTTGCTTGCGCAGGAAATAGCGCCCGGCGTCAAGCATCGACTGGAGCGGCACGAGGCCCACCAGCTCGGAGCCGGTCACGCGGATGCCCCGCGCGTCAGCCTTCCGGCATACCTCGTCAAACGCCTCGTGCACGGGGGTCACGCCGATGTCGGTAAGGTTCATGGAGATCTGGGCGACGCCATATTCTTCGATATACCAGCCGATGGCCTTGACCGATTTTAGCGTGCCCGGCGCCATGACCGGTTTCCCCTTTTCGTCCAGCACTTTCTTCCCGGTGGCGGGATCAAGCAAGGCCCGCCCGCGCTCGCGCACGTCAAACGCGATGGCGTTGGCCCGTCGCGTGGAGGTGGTGTTTAGGTTGATATTATAGGCCACGAGAAAATTGCGCGCCCCGATGGCCGAGGCCCCCGTCTTGGCCGTCCACTCGTCGAGTTCCCGCGGGCCAAAGTCGGGATGCCAGTCGGCGCTCTTCAACCGTTCGCCCAGCGCCTCGTACTCGCCGGCGCGGCAATTGGCCAAGTTCTTCCGTTCCGGCGCGGACGCGGCGTGCTCGTACATGTACACGGGTACCCGCAATTCTTCCCCGACGCGACGGGCCAGCGCCCGCGCGTGCTCGGCGGTCTCCTCCATCGAGATGTTGGAAACGGGGATCAACGGGCAGACGTCGGTGGCCCCGAAACGGGGGTGCGCCCCCCTGTGTTTTTTCATGTCGATCAGGTCGGCCGCTTTCTTGATGGCGCGAAAGGCGGCCTCGCACACCTCTTCCGGCGTCCCGACGAAGGTCACCACCGTCCGGTTGGTCGCCTTTCCCGGGTCGACGTTCAGCACGCTTACCCCGTCAACTTCCCGGATGGCCGCCGTGATCTGGTCGATCACGTGCATATCGTTCCCCTCGCTAAAATTGGGGACACATTCTATTAGCTTCTTCATTGCTCCTTATTTTATAGGTTACTTGTTTTCATTTATACCGCCTCTCCCTCGAGGAAGACCGCCTCGATCCAGTCGCTCCCGTATGCGTAGGGGAGGTACTCGATGCCGGGCACGGGCTTGGTGATGATAAAATTCGCCTTTTTACCGACGGCGATGCTCCCCAGCTCTTCTTCCACGCCCATCGCGTAGGCCGTGTTGAGGGTGGTGGCGTTAATCGCCTCCTCCGGCAGCATCTTGTAGTTGATGCATCCCAGCGAGAGGACGAATCGCATGTTCCCGGACGGGGAGGAGCCGGGGTTAAAGTCGGAGGCGAGGGCCACTGGCAGCCCCGCGCGGATCATTTCCCGTGCCGGGGAACGGGGAAGCCCGAGGAAGAAGGCGGCGCCCGGCAGTATCGTGGGCATCGTCTCGCTCGCGAGTAGCGCCTCGATCTCCTCGCGCCCGACGTGCTCGAGGTGGTCTACCGAAAGGGCGTTGTACTTGACGCCCACCTGCACGCCGCCCGAGCGGGCCAGCTCGTTGGCGTGTATCTTGGCCCGCAGGCCGTGTTTCATCCCGGCGTTCAGGATGCGGTCGGTCTCCTCGACGGTGAAAAATCCCTGGTCACAGAAGACGTCAATGTAATCGGCCAGTTCCCCGGCGGCCACGACCGGTATCATCTCGTTGATGATCAGGTCGACGTATTCGGATTGCCGCCCCTTGTACTCCAACGGCACGGCGTGTGCGCCGAGGAAGGTGGCCTTGATGGTCAGCGGGGTGGTCTCTTTCAGGCGCTTGATCACGCGCAGCATTTTTAGCTCGCCGTCGGCGTCCAACCCATAGCCGCTCTTGATCTCCACGGCGCCGGTTCCTTGCAAGGCGATCTCCCGCGCCCGGTCGAGGGCTGCCTCGTAGAGTTCGTCCTCCGTGGCTTCCCGGATCCGCGCGGCGGAGTTCAGGATCCCGCCGCCCCGGCGGGCGATCTCCTCGTAGGAGAGGCCCCTGATCTTGTCGATATACTCGATCTCGCGGCTCCCGGCGTACACGAGGTGGGTGTGCGAGTCGCAAAAGGCGGGGAGCACCAGCCG
>JAISAV010000255.1 GCA_031266545.1 Odoribacteraceae bacterium
GCGAGGAGGAGCAGCGGTATGATGTAATACTTTTTCATGTGTATTGGTATTTAAGATTAAAACATGGCTTGAAGCGACAGCGAGAAGGCGCGGGCGAAGGGGTAAGAGGTCCCCCGCTCGATCCTCACGGAAGAGGCCCGGGCGACGTCGCTCATGTCGAACGAGAGGCGCAGGCGGCTAAACCCGGCGCGGCGCACGCGATCGAGGCGATCGAGGTCGTAGGAGAGGTTGACGGACGAGAGCGTCCACTCGTTCTGGTCCTCGACGAAGCGTTGCGTGCTGCGCGTGGTGGCGGTGCTGGCGATGTTCTTGAAGTGGCTGACGTCGCCGGGCATGCGCCAGCGGTCGGAGAAGACGCGGCGGTCGACGTTGTAGCGCGTGTCCGCGTTCTCGACCTTGTCGACGAGCGTCTGGTTGTAGATCTGCCCGCCGAACTGCCAGTTCATGCCGACGTTCAGGCTAAATCCCTTGTAGTCGACGTTAAAGCCACCGTTGCCGCGCAGCGTCGGCTCGGTGTCCCCGCAGACGGCCAAGTCGTCGGAATTCCATACATGGACGATATTCCCGTCCTGCCTGACGAAAATCTCGCGGCCGCTGGCCGGGTCGATGCCGTAGGAGGGCACGGCCCAGATGGCGTTCATCGACTGTCCCTCGACGTATCGGACGATGGGGCGGTTGTTCACGGTCGCCACCTGCTCCTCGTTAAACGTGGCGAGGGAGTTGGAGATCTTCCGCACGCGGTTGACGTTGCGCGCCCCGGCCGCGTAGAGGTTGAGGAAGCCGTTCGGGTTGGCCCACGCCCGGTAGCTGACGCGGAACTCCTGCCCGACGTTCCTCGTCTCGCCGAGGTTCTCCGTGTAGGAACGGAAACCGGTGGAGGAGGGGAGGGTCACCTCGGTCAGCAGGTCGTCCGTGTTGGACACGTAATAGTCCGCGCGGATGGAGAGCCGCCGGTCGAGCATCACGAGGTCGAGGCCCGCGTTCTGGTCGTACTTGCGTTGCCATTTCAGTTCGGGATTCTCGATGCCCATCAGGTAGGCGCCGTGCTGGCCGAGGTAGGTGTCGCTCGTGGTATAGGTGAAGGTGCTCTTGGCCTGCGTGGAGTTAAAGTTCTGCGATCCGGTGAAGCCGATCGACCCCCTCAGCTTGAGCTGGTCGAAGAGGCCGGTGCCCCGGATAAACTCCTCGTTATGCAGGTTCCACCCCAGCCCCAGCGACCAGAAGTTCCCCCAGCGCCTGTCGCGCCCGAACTGCGAGGAGCCGTTCGCGCGCAGGGAAAAGTCCATCAGGTAACGGTCGGCGTACGCGTAGTTCACGAAGCCCAGCACGCCCACGTCCCGCGTGGTGCTCTCCGACCCGGAGGGCCGGCTATCCACCATATACTGCCGGGCAAAGGTAATATCGTCCAGCCAGTCATTGGGAAAACCCTCGGTGACGAAGTTCAGGTAGCGCGTGCTGCCGTGCCCGATATTCCAGCCCACGTTGGTGAAGAAGAGGTGCTTATTCACGTTCTTGGAATAGGTGGCGTTGACGTCCGCCGAGACGTTGAGGTCGGCGCCGTCGCCGTAGATGTATTGTCCCTTGCGGGCCACCTGCTCCTCGCTCGTGTAGTTGATAAAGGCCGTGTGGCTGGCCGGGTAGAAGATCTCGTGTCCCGAGTCGTTCCGGGTGATGCTGGCGCGGGCCGTCACCTTCACGCCGAAGGTGGAGAGCCACTCGGCGTAGAAGTTATTCGTGACCTGCGTGTACTCCGTGAAGTTCTTCGTGTTGATCGTGCTATTCCACAACGGGTTCCCGATCAGGTCGCTTCCCAGCGCGACGTTCTGCCCGGCGATCTTCGTGATCCGCCCGTTCTCGTCCCGCGGCCTGAAGTAGGGGTTCATCCGCGCGTACTCGCTGAAGTCGCCGTACGGGGAGTTGATACCTTTATTATAGGTCACCTCCAGGTTATCGCGAAACAGCAACTCCTTGTAGCGGTACGAGAGCGTCATGCTCCCCGTGAACGTGTTGCGGTCGGAGCCTTTCATGGCCCCCGTCACGCTGTTGTAGGAGACGTCCACGCCGTAGCGCAGGTACTCGTCGCCCCCCTCGAGGTAGAGGACGTGCTTCTGCCCGACGCCCACCTGCACGGGTTGCGACAGCCAGTCCGTGTCCACGCCCCGCAGCACCTCCTCGAGGATCCGGTTATACTCCGCGTCAAACCCGTATTGCCTGTCCGCGAACTCGTAGGAGGTGCCGGTGGGCGCGTAACGCCCCGCGTCCTTCTCCACGCGCAGCTTCTCGGCGGCGCTCGTCAGGTTATAACTGCTCAGGTCGGGGGCAGAGATATTCAAATTCCCCGTGTACGTCGCGCGCAACTTGCCCGCCTCCGGGCGGTGCGTCTCGATGACCACCACGCCGTTGGCCGCCTTCGAGCCGTAGATGGCCTTTGCCGAGGCGTCCTTGAGCAGGGTGACGCTCTCCACGCGGTTCATGTCGAGGTCGATCACCTTCGTCAGGCTCACCTCGAAGCCGTCGAGGATGAAGAGCGGCTGGTTGGGATTCACGCGGTACTCGCCCCGCAGGTCGGGGAAGCCGGACTGGCCGCGCAACTGGATCTCCGGCATCACGTTCGGGTTAGACCCGTCCACGAGGTTCTCGATCACGTGAAACGACGGGTCGATGTTCTTGATGCTCTGCAGCACGTTCGCGTTGCCCACCCGTCGCAGGTCGGCCTGCGTGAACGTCTGCGCCGCCCCCGTGAAGCTCTCCGTCCGCCGCGTGAAGATGCCGGTGACCACCACCTCCTCCAGCGCCTGCTGCTCCTCCCGCATCACGACGGCGAGCGCCTCGCCCGCGTAGGTCACCTCCCGCGCCTCCATGCCGACGAACGTGAAGGTGAGCGTCGGCCGCTCCTGACCGACGATGGCGAGCGCGAAACGGCCGTCCCGGTCGGTGGTCGTGCCGAGCAGCGTGCCCTTCAGCCGCACCGTCACGCCGACGAGCGGCGCCCCGTCCGTCCCCGTCACGCGTCCCGTCACCACGGCCGGTCGCCGCGGTTGCTGCTGCTGCTGCCGCGCGGGCACCACCAGCAGGTTCTCGCCCTCGGCGACCAGCTCCAGCGACGTCCCCTCGAGGCACCGCTCCACCACCTCCCGCACCGTCGCGCCCGTCAACGCCAGCGTGACCCGCGCCTTCTCCTTCTCCACCACCTCCCGCTTGAAACTCACGCAATTGTTCCCCAGCCGGTTCACCTGCCGGAGCGCGTCCAGCAACGACGCCTCGCGCAACTCCACGGTGATCTCCCGCGTGTACGCCTGTCCCCACGCGGGCAACCCCGCGAGGAACATGCAAGCCAGCAGGAGCGCCCGGCCCCTGCCTCCCCCGCG
>JAISAV010000260.1 GCA_031266545.1 Odoribacteraceae bacterium
ACCGCTGGACGACGAGATGGGCAGGCTGTCCCTCTGCATCATCATCCCCACGTACAACAACGCCCGCCTCCTGCCCGCCGTGCTGGACGCCGTGTTGTCGTACGCGTCGCCGGTCATCGTGGTCAACGACGGTTCCACGGACGACACCGCCGCGGTGCTGGAACGCTACCACCCCCTCGTGGAGGTCGTCTCCTACGCGAGGAACCGGGGGAAGGGCCACGCCCTCGGCCGGGGCTTCGACCGGGCCGGGGAGCTGGGCTTCCGCGGCGCCATCACCCTCGACTCGGACGGGCAGCACGCGGCGGGCGACCTCCCCCGCTTCGTCGCGGCGGCGGCGGCGCACCCCGGGGCCATGATCATCGGCAGCCGCCGCCTGACGCACGAGAACATGCCCGCGGGAAACACGTTCGCCAACCGCTTCTCCAACTTCTGGTTCGCCGTGCAGGCCGGCCGGCGGCTGCCCGACACGCAGACGGGCTTCCGCCTCTACCCGCTCGCGCGCATGGGGGGAATGCGCGCCGTCACCTCCCGCTACGAGGCCGAGCTGGAACTGCTCGTGCGCGTGGCGTGGCGCGGCGTCCCGCAGGTGCCGGTGCCCATCCGCGTGCACTACCCCCCGGGCGACGAACGCGTGACGCACTTCCGCCCCGGCAAGGATTTCGCGCGGATCAGCCTGCTGAACGCCTGCCTCGTCCCCGTCGCCCTCCTGTACGGCTACCCGTCGATGCTCCTCCACGCCCTATTTAAAAGGAGATGACGGCCTTCTTCCTCTCCGCGTACGACTACTTCCGCGTGCGGCGGAAGTTGCTGACGCTCCTCCTGCTGCTGCTGGTGGCCGGGGCGGCGCTCGCCCTGTCGCGGCTGGAATACCAGGAGGACATCGCCGCCTTCCTCCCCGGCGGCGGCGAGGCGGGCGAGCGCGTGAACGCGGTCTACCGCCACGCGGGGAACTCGAGCAACCTCGTCGTCTACTTCTCCGTCCCGGACTCCGCCGACGTTCAAGAGGAGCGCGTGATGGAGGCCATCGACCGCTTCACGCTCCTCGTGGGCGAGCGCGACACGGCGGGCGCCATCGCCGGGATCATCTCCCGCGTGGACGAGGGGCGGGTGTTCGAGCTGATGGAGTTCATCCGCCAGAACCCGCCCTACTTCCTCGTGGAGGAGGACTACGCCCGGCTGGACAGCCTGCTGGCGGGCGCCCCCGTGGCGGCGCGCCTGCGGGAGAGCAAGCGCCTGCTGACGCTCCCCGCGGGCAGCGTCATGAAGCAAGACATACGGGTCGACCCCCTGCACCTCTTCTCGCCCCTGCTCCTGAAGTTAAAGGACTTCCGGGCGGGCGACGGGCAGGACGCCCGCGACGGCTACCTCTTCGCGCCGGGCGGGAGGAAGGGGATGGTCATCCTCAAATCGCCGCACGGCGTGAGCGAGACGGCGAGGAACGCCGCCCTCGTCGCCCTCGTCGAGGGGGTGGCGGGCGAGGTGGAACGCGAGCTGCCCGGCGTCCGCGCCAGTTGCTTCGGCGCCCCGGCCATCGCCGTCACGAACGCCGCGCGGATCAAGCGCGACAGCGTGCTGGCCATCGCGCTGTCCGGCGTGCTGATCCTCGCGCTGCTCTGCTACTCGTTCCGCGACGCCCGCCGCCTGCTGCTGGTCTTCGCTTCCGTGGCATTCGGCTGGCTGGTGGCGCTGGCCCTGCTGGCCCTGTTCAAGGGGAGCGTCTCCATCATCGCGGTGGGCATCGGCTCCATATTCACGGGCATCGCCATCAACTACCCGCTCCACCTCCTCGAGCACGTGAAGCACCAGCCGGACGCGAGGCAGGCGCTCCGGGAGATCGCCTCCCCCCTGCTCGTCGGGAACATCACCACCGTGAGCGCCTTCCTGAGCCTCCTGTTCATCGACTCGGACGCCATGCGCGACCTCGGCCTCTTCGGCTCGCTGCTGCTGGTGGCGACGATCCTCTTCGTGCTGCTCTTCCTGCCGCACCTCGCGGGGACGCGCCGCGACGACGGGCGGGAACGCCTCGCCTTCGGGCGCCTGGCCGCCTTCGACCCGGGGCGGAAGAGGTGGATCGCGTGGCCCGTCCTCCTACTGACGGCGCTCTTCCTGTACTTGAGCCGGTTCACCGCCTTCGAGCCGGACATGAACCGGATCAACTACATGACCGAGCGACAGCGCGAGGACATGCGCGACCTCACGCGGTCGCTGGAACGAAAGGAACGCGACGTCGTCTACTTCGTCGCCGGGGGGCGCGACCTCGACGCCGCGCTCGCCCTCCACGAGCGCGCCCGGCCCCTGATCGACTCGTTGCGGCGCGAGGGGCTGGTCGAGAGCGTCTCCGGCGTCGGCGCCTTCCTCGCCTCGACGGCGGAACAACGGCGGCGCCTCGATCGCTGGAACGACTTCTGGCAACCGCGCCGCGACTCCCTGCTGCGACAATTGGACGAGGCCGCCCGCGCCGAGGGATTCAAGGCGGGCGCCTTCGAACCCTTCTCCCGCCTGCTGCACGCCGGCTTCGAGCCGCGGGACGAGGCCTTTTTCGCCCCCCTGCTCTCGCTGCTGGCCGATAATTACCTGATCCGGGAGGGCGGCGAGGAGATGGTCGTCAGCCTCCTCTACTGCGAACGGGACAAGACGGCCGCCCTCGAGGACGCGCTGCGCCCGGCGGCCAGCGGCGGCGCCTTCTTCTTCGACTCCCGCGACATCGGGCGACGCGTGGTGGACGCCCTCTCCGACGACTTTAACCGCGTGCTCTACATCTGCGGGCTGGTGGTCTTCCTCTTCCTCGCGCTCTCGTTCGGGCGCGTGGAGCTGAGCCTGATCTCCTTCCTGCCGCTGGCCGTCGGGTGGGTGTGGATACTGGGCATCATGCAACTGGGCGACATCCGCTTCAACATCGTGAACATCATCCTCGCCACGTTCATCTTCGGGCAGGGCGACGATTACACGATCTTCATCACCGAGGGGCTGGTGCACGAGTACGCGTACCGGCGGCGGGTGCTCGTCTCGTACAAGAATAGCATCATCCTCTCGGCCGTCATCATGTTCCTCGGCATCGGGACGCTCGTCTTCGCCCGCCACCCGGCGCTGCGCTCGCTGGCGGAGGTGACGATCGTCGGCATGTTCACGGTCGTGATGATGGCCTACCTGATCCCGCCGCTGCTCTTCCGGTGGCTGACGAGGAACCGGCGGGGCTTCCGCCCCGTGCCGGTGACGGCGAGGCGCTTGCTCTCCTCGTGCTACGTCTTTCTCGTCTTCCTCGCGGGGTGCGCGGTCATCACCGCGCTGGGACTCTACCTCTTCTCCACGGGGAAAAAGACGGAGGGGAAGCGGGCGCGCTACCACGCCTTCCTGTGCCGCGTGGCGCGCTTCGTGATCCGGCACGTGCCGGGCGCGCGCTTCCGCCACGAGAACCTCGCCGGGGAGACGTTCGAGAAGCCCGCGGTGATCATCTGCAACCACCAGTCGCACCTCGACCTCATGTGCCTGATGATGCTCACCCCCCGGCTGATCATCCTGACCAACGACTGGGTCTGGAATAACCCGTTCTACGGGCGGCTGATCAAGTACGCGGATTTCTACCCCGTCTCCGGCGGCCTCGAGGCGGCCGTCGGGCTGCTGGCCGACAGGGCGCGGGCCGGCTACTCGATCGGCGTCTTCCCGGAGGGGACGCGCTCGACGGATTGCTCCATCCTGCGCTTCCACCGGGGGGCCTTCTACCTGGCCGAGAAGCTGGGGCTGGACGTGCTGCCCGTCCTCGTGCACGGCGCGGGGGCGGTGTTGCCCAAGGACGATTTCATGCTGCGGCGGGGGACGATCTCCGTGCAGGTGCACCCGCGCCTGGCGCCCGGCGACGATCCCGCCTCGCAGGCGCGGCAGGCGCGCCAGTACTACCGGCAGGCCTTCGCCGCCCTGTCGCGCGAGCGGGAAACGGCGACCTACTTCAAGAGTTTCGTCCTGCACAACTACCTCTACAAGGGCGCGGCTATCGAGCGGGAGGCGCGCGCGATGCTGCGGCAGGAGGCCCTGTACGCCCTCGTCGACGCCTACCGCGGGGAGGGTCCCGTGCTGGTCGTGAACAACGGGAACGGGCTGTTCAGCCTCCTCTTCGCGCTCGTGCACGAACGCGTGCGGGTGACGGCCGTCGAGCGGGACGAGGAGCGACTGGCCCTCGCCGGAAACTGCGCGGGCCTGCCGCCCAACCTGACCGTCTGCCGGGAGCAGGAATTACCCCCCGGCCTCGCGTTTGAAACCACTTACACGTTAAAAGAGGGATGGATAAACACGTGATCATCATCGGCAG
This sequence comes from Odoribacteraceae bacterium, assembly GCA_031266545.1. Classification (GTDB taxonomy): domain Bacteria; phylum Bacteroidota; class Bacteroidia; order Bacteroidales; family Marinifilaceae; genus JAIRKS01. The sequence continues at coordinate 4,304 of JAISAV010000260.1, forward strand.
CGGCCTGGGAGGGCTTACCTGCGCCTACATCCTGGCGAAAAACGGCTACCGCGTGACCGTGCTGGAGAAGAATGCGCAGTTCGGGGGATGCCTCCAGAACTTCACGCGCCGCGGCGTGAAGTTCGAGACTGGGATGCACTACGTGGGCAGCCTGGGGGAGGGCGAGGTGCTCCGCGCCTTTTTCAACTACCTCTCGCTGTTGCCCGCCGTCGAGACGCGCGCGCTGGACCGGATGGCCTACGACGTCATCTCCATCGCGGGCGAGCGCTTCCCCTTCGCCAACGGGGAGGAGAATTTCGTGGAGACGCTCGCGCGACGCTTCCCCGCCGAGCGACAGCGCCTGCGCGATTATGTCCGCGCCATCGCGGGCGTCGCCAACGCCTCGCCGCTGCACTCCCTGCGCCCCGCCGACGAGATGGCCTTCCTCGACCCCGCCCACGTGCGGCGGAGCGCGAGCGAGGTGATCGAGTCCACGATCGGCGACCCGCTGCTGCGGGAAGTGCTGGCCGGCAACCTGCCGCTCTACGCCGGCGTCAGGGGGAAAACGCCGTTCTACATCCACGCCTTCGTCAACCATTTCTACAACGAGAGCGCCTACCGCGTCGTCGGGGGAAGCGACGTCATCGCCCGCCTGCTGGTCGACTCCATCCGCGCGATGGGCGGCGTGGCGCGTGCCCGCGCCCGCGTCGCGGCCATCGACTGCGACGATGCGCGCGCCACCGGCGTGACGCTGGACGACGGGGAGAGGCTCCGCGGCGACTACGTCATCTCGAACCTCCACCCCGCCCGCTCCCTCGAGCTGCTGGACACCCGCCTGATCCGCCCCGCGTACCGCTCGCGCGTCGCGGGGTTGAAGAACTCCGTCTCCAACTTCACGGTCTACATCCACTTCAAGAAGGACGCGATCCCCTACGTCGACTCGAACCTCTACCACTACGACCGCCCCGACGTCTGGGGGGCCGGGCAGTACGACCCGGCATGCTGGTCCGGCAGCTTCCTCTACATGCACCTCTGCTCCTCCGTCGACCAGCGCCACGCCGACGCCGCCATCCTGATGACCTACATGCGCTTCGAGGAGGTGGCCCGCTGGCAAGGCACCCGCGTGGGACGCCGCGGCGACGAGTACGAAGAATTCAAGCGACAAAAAGCCGAGCAACTCCTCGCCGCCCTCGACCGGCAAGAACCCGGCACGCGGGCCGCCGTCGAGCACTACTACACCTCCACCCCCCTGACCTACCTCGATTACACCGGCACCGAGGAGGGGGCCATGTACGGCATCCTCCGCGACTGCACGGAACCGGCGCAGGGCGTGATCTCGCAACGCACGCGCGTCCCCAACCTGTTTCAAGTGGGCCAGAACATCAACTCCCACGGGATCCTCGGCGTCATTATCGGCGCCATCATCACCGCCGGCGAGTTGCTCAACGTGAATGCGATCATCAGGCAGATAAAAGGTAATTAATGGTTAGTGGTTAATGGTTAGTGGTGAGTGATAGCAGTTAATGATTAGCGGTAAGGGCTTTCAACCCTTAACCACTAATAAGGCCCCATCTTTTGGCGCAGCGTCTTGTAGGCGATCTTGATTTGCGTCTTCACGGTATTCACGGAAAGTTCCATGCGTGCGGCCACCTCGTGGTATTTCATCTCCTCGATGACGACCAGCTTGAAGATAATCTTGCATTGCAGGGGAAGCCCCTCGATGACTTGCCAGAGGTGCTTCACGCGTGGGTCATCCGTCTCCGGCGGGGCCTCCGCGGGCGTCTCCTCCCGCGGCAGCACGTCGAGGCTCACGTGGTGCCGCGCGTCTCGTAAGTGATTCAGGCAGGCGTTCTTCACGGAGGTAAACAGGTAGCCGTCGATAGACCTGCGCTCGTTGACGCGGCGGGCGTGTTGCCAGACGGTGGAGAAAACCTCCTGCACGATGTCCTCGGCGACCGTCTTGTCGTTGATAAAGGTGACGGCCAGGCGACACATCCGCGCGTAGCGGGTCCGGAAAAGGTAGTCGAACGCCTTTTCGTTCCCCTTTTTCACCTCGCCCGCCAGCACGAGGTCATCCTTGTAGTCCGGTTCCATCGTCATGTTTTTTCGTGCGTGTTACCGGGCGCGCATCCCCGCCCGTTTTGATGCCCCAAATATAGCGAAACTCGCGCCCTATCACGCCGCTTGACGCGAAAAAAATATCCCGCCCGTCGCCGCGTGGCGTTTCGCGGCCTTTTACGTGATCCCGTGGTGATAATCCGGGAAAAAACGTTACCTTCGCGCACATTTTTGACCAAAATCACATATGCAGGACATAAGAAATATCGCGATAATCGCGCACGTCGACCACGGGAAGACGACGCTGGTAGACAAGATGATCTTCCAAGGGAAGTTGTTCCGGGACGCGGAAAACGCGGGGGAACTGTTGCTTGATAGTAACGACCTCGAGCGGGAACGCGGGATCACCATCCTCGCGAAGAACGTCTCGGTGCATTACAAGGGCTACAAGATCAACATTATCGACACCCCCGGCCACGCCGACTTCGGCGGCGAGGTGGAGCGCGTCCTCAACATGGCCGACGGCGTGCTGCTGCTCGTGGACGCCTTCGAGGGGACGATGCCGCAGACGCGCTTCGTGTTGCAAAAGGCGCTCGCGCTCGGCAAGAAGCCGATCGTGGTGGTCAACAAGGTGGACAAGCCCAACTGTCGCCCGGACTTCGTGCACGAGCAGGTCTTTGACCTCATGTTCTCGCTGGGCGCCACCGAAGAGCAGCTCGACTTCACCGTCGTCTACGGGAGCGCCAAGCAGGGCTGGATGTCGACCGACTGGCGTCACCCGGCGCCCGACATCACCCCGTTGCTCGACGCCATCGTGAGCGACATCCCCGCCGCGTGCACGCGGGAGGGATCGCCACAGATGCTGGTGACCTCCCTCGAGTACTCCTCCTACGTCGGGCGCGTCGCCATCGGCAAGCTCACGCGCGGGACGCTCGCGACGGGGATGCCGGTGACCCTGTGCAAGCGCGACGGGACGCTCGTCAAGTCGAGGATCAAGGAGTTGATGACCTTCGAGGGGATGGGCAAGCAGAAGGTGGAACGCGTGGAGAGCGGCGAGATCTGCGCGCTGGTGGGCATCGAGGGCTTCGAGATCGGCGACACCATCGCCGACGCCGACAGCCCGGAACCGCTGGACCCGATCGCCGTCGACGAGCCGACCATGAGCATGCTCTTCACGATCAACGACTCCCCCTTCTTCGGGCGGGACGGCAAGTACGTCACCTCCCGCCACCTCAAGGAGCGCCTCGACCGCGAGCTGGAAAAGAACCTCGCCCTGCGCGTCGAGCCGGGCGGGTCGGCGGACTCGTTCACCGTCTTCGGGCGCGGGGTGCTGCACCTGAGCGTGCTGATCGAGACGATGCGCCGCGAGGGTTACGAGCTACAGGTGGGGCAGCCCAAGGTGATCGTCAAGGAATTAAACGGCGTGAAGTGCGAGCCGGTCGAGGAGTTGACCATCGACCTGCCCGGCGACGTCTCAGGGAAGGCCATCGAGATGGTCAACCGCCGCCGGGCCGTGATGACCGGCATGGAACACCGCGACGACCGCGTGCACCTCACGTTCGACATCCCCTCCCGCGGCCTGATCGGCCTGCGGAGCAACCTGCTCACCGCCACGGCCGGCGAGGCCGTCATCGCCCACCGCCTGAAGGGATTCGAGCCTTACATGGGCGACATCGAGACGCGCGTCAACGGCTCCCTGATCGCCATGGAAACGGGCGACACCTACGCCTACGCCATCAACAAGCTGCAAGACCGCGGCCGCTTCTTCATCAAGCCCGGCGACGAGGTGTACGCCGGCCAGGTCATCGGCGAGAGCAACCGCCAGGAGGACATCGTCGTGAACGTGGGCAAGTCCAAGAAATTAACGAACATGCGCGCCAGCGGCTC